>QIAW01000177.1:0-4896 GCA_003225655.1 Acidobacteriota bacterium | reverse complement strand
CGACTCGTAGGTTTGCGGCTCAAGGGCGATTGCGCGCCGGTATTGCACCAGGGCGTCATTATCTTTGCCCTGGAATGCCATGCTGGCGCCAAGATTGTTGTAAGCGCGCGCTGATGGATAGAGCTCCATAGCACGGCGACATGCCGATTCGGCGTCCACATATCGCGCAGTGACCACAAAGATGGCGCAAAGATCGGAGTTTCCCGCCTCCGATTCCGGAGCCAATTCCACTACCCGGCGAAATTGAGCCTCAGCTTCCGAGTAATTGCCCTGCTGAAAATAGAAGATGCCGAGGTCAAGGTAGGGCGCAAAGTATCCGGGTTGAAGCTCGGCCGCCTTCTGGAATGCTTGCACAGCATCGGCCTGCCGGCCATGCATCGATTCATAAGTGACTCCGAGATGATGCCAGAACTGTCCATTCGAGGGCTGCAACAGGATTGCACGCTTATAGCTGTCAATGGCTTTGTCGTACCATCCCGCCTCACGGCTTAAGCCGCCAGCCTCAAAGTGAACCATGGCAGAATCCGGGTTTCGGCTTTCAGCCTGGGCCAGGGCCTCACGCGCACGATCGAGCCATTGCGGGTCTCGAGTGTTACGGTACTTGATAACATACGCTTCTGTCAGCCCTGTATACGGCAGTGGAGATTTCCGGTCCAACTGAAGTGCCTTGTCAAAGAGGGGAATTGCCTGATCGCTGCTGTGGTTGTCGCGCCGGTTCAGGAAAATCCCCTGGGCGTAGTAGGGATAAGCTTCGGGCGCAACTTCTTCGCGAACCTCAGGTAACGGAAGCCTGAATGCAGCCGTGACCGTTCCGAGCAGAGCTGTGCTCATTGTGTTTAGTGTGCCGGTGGTGTATTTGCCCGAGAGCTTACGCACTTCCGCAAGGGTTTTGGCATCGAGGACATTTGCCGTCAGGGCAATTTTTTCTCCAGTGCATTGAACACTGGTTTGCAGAATGTGAGTGGCCCCGAGTCGGGCGGCAGCCATTTTCGGTTGGGTCACCTGGTTCTGCACCGCATAAACAACAGGAATCACAACAAGGTTGAGCCCCGGCAGTCTGCGCAGACGATCCGATACATCATATAAGAGACCATTCACCGCGCCGGAATCGCAACCGTTAGTCTGCATGGGCAAGACCGAAAGCCGAATCGGTTCAGAATTCCGTGACATTCCGGAAATAAGCAGATAGGAGATCACTGCGGCCAGAGCAACCCCGGCCAAGCCTATCCAGGTCAGGATTCTACCCTTGTGCTGGTCCGTTCGCTGAAGCGCTTCGATGATTTCCCGAGCGCTGGAAAAACGTTTCGCCGGCTCGGGATGTAAGCAGGTCAGGATTACCTTGTCCCAGGTGGAGTCTACTTCGGAAGCCTGGGTGCTGGGCGCCGGAGGCAACTGATTGAGGCGGGCATGGACCGGCGCTTCTGCGGGAAACGGATACCTGCCGGTGATCAGCTCGTACGCAATCACCCCCAGTGAGTAGATGTCAGACGCAACCGTGGCTTTTGCTCCACGCCACAGCTCGGGAGCAATGTACGCAGGCGCGCCTCTAAGATTGCTGGAAAGGCGAAGAGCAGCTTCAAAACTAGGGGCTGCATCGCGAGCCAGACCGAAGTCCATGATGACGGCACGCAGGTTTCCACTGCGCGACGGCGCCAACATGACATTGTTGCTCTTTAGATCGCGATGGAGCAGGCCATCCTGGTGTGCTGCCTCCAAGCCCAGGCACAACTGCCGCAAGATTGGTTCCGCTTGCGAAGGACGGAACGGCCCCTGCCGTCGGATGCGGTCGGCGAGCGTTTCTCCTTCGACGTACTCCATGCACAGGAAGTCGACCGAGCCATGATCGGTCTCCGCCGTATGGAATTCATAGACCCGACAGACATTGTCATGGGTGACTCGCATGGCTGCTCGGGCTTCGGGCGGCAATCGCATTTGAAAACCCGGTTTTGCACACTTGAGAGCGCGCCGTTGATCGAGTCTTTCGTCGACAGCCTCGTAGATGACACCCATCCCACCCTCGCCTAGTTCGCGGACTATCCGGAAACGGGTGGTAATCAAGTCGCCAGGCTTGAATGGATGTTCAATCGACTGACGGCGCAGCAGTGGATCAAGCAGGAAGTTGCCCATGCGCTCTTCCCAGCGGAGCTCCTGTTGAAGTGATCCAAGCAACTCCAAGTCATCGCCGCAAACACTCATCAGGAAAGCTTCCCGTTGGTCTGGAGGCATACCAAGCGCAGCCTCGAGCAAAGTCACGAATCGTTCGTCTTGTCCGACTCTCTGGTCTTCCATTCCTGAGGCTCCAATCGTTCAAACAGCCACTTTCGCGCTTCAAGCCACTTTCGTTGCGCTGTCCGTAGAGGCAGATGCAGCGCCTCTGCGGCCTCATCGTCGGTGAGACCGAGAAAGTATTTGAGTTCAACCATCGCGCATTGATCCGGGTTCTCTCTCCCAAGCTCATCTAATAAACGATCGATGGCAATTGCCAGTTCCAGATTGGGCATATTGGTCTTAACAGTTGGAGTCAACTCATCCAGCGGCAGCTTGATTTGGCCACCTCGGCTGCGAGCGTAATCGATCAGGAACCGACGCATGGCTCTAGCTGCTAAAGCGAAAAAATGACGCCGGTCCCGCCAGTCAACGTCTTTGGCGCCACTCAGCTTGAGGTACATCTCATTCAAGAGGTCTGTGGGCTGCAGGGTATGACCCGGTCGCTCGCCACGCATGTAATATTGGGCAAGTCTGTACAAATCAGGCTCGACCAACTCGAAGAGGCGAGCCTCGGCTTCATGGTCGCCGGAGCCCCAACGGTGAAGCAGCTCCGTTATTTCTCCACGAACTGGTTTCGTGTCTGGCGTCATGGAATATGGCCCGTGATTTTACCGCATGTCATAGTAGGCTGCGCTCCACAAAATTTCCAGGCTGGAATCTATATATCCCCGACCGATTCTTTTCTGCAGTGCCGGAGGTCCGTGGGCGCCAGATCGACGTTGGCGGTCGTGATTTGGTGGAGCACACTCAGCCTGACGAGCAGGATGCCCCTTGAATCCTATCGAAGCAACCCAGATGCCAGCCCGCCGGTTATAGACAGAAGCCGTAACTATTCGCCTAAGTTTGGACTCTGGTGCTCTTGCCTAACGGTAGCAGCCTCTCTATACTGGAGTTTTGGCGTCTCACATTCTGATACGCAGGCGAGCTGACCGTATTTAGCTTGCCCGTGACCGCTGGAGAAGAATTCCTCAATGAGTACCTCGTCTCGCGTCGAAAACACCATCACCATTCCCGTTGAACAAGAACTTAACCCCTGGCAATCGCAGGCCGCGCGCTTCGATTATGCGGCGCAAAAACTCAACCTCGATGAAGGCCTGTGGAAGATCTTGCGCTATCCCAACCGCGAACTCATTGTGCACATTCCAGTTGCCATGGATAGCGGGCGCATGGAGGTCTTCACCGGATACCGCGTGCAGCACTCGATTGCGCGCGGCCCGGCCAAGGGCGGCATCCGCTATTCCCCGGACGTGACGCTCGACGAGGTCCGGGCGCTGGCAAGCTGGATGACGTGGAAGTGCGCGGTGGTCAATATTCCCTTCGGCGGTGCCAAGGGCGGGGTGATTTGCGATCCTAAGAAGCTTTCCATGGGAGAGCTGGAGCGGATTACGCGCCGCTACACCTCCGAGCTGATTGAATTTATCGGACCGGAAAAAGACGTGCCGGCTCCCGACATGAACACCAACGAGCAGACAATGGCATGGATGATGGATACCTACTCCATGCACATGCGCCAGACGGTGACCGCGGTGGTGACCGGCAAGCCGGTGAACATGGGCGGCTCGCGCGGCAGGCGCGAGGCCACCGGACGCGGTGTGATGATCGTCTGTGACGAAGCCCTGAAGAGACTCAACCTAAATCGCGAGGGTTGCCGTGTGATTATCCAGGGATTCGGAAATGTGGGCTCCAACGCTGCCCAGCTTATGTGCGAGGATGGCTACAAAATCATCGGCATTATCGAGATCAACGGCTCGCTCTACAACCGCAATGGCATCGATATTGACGAGCTGATCGAATACAAGAAGAAAAACAACACTATCGTCGGCTTTCCCGGCGCCTCGCCTGCTGATGGGGCCGAGCTGCTGACCACCGAATGCGACATCCTCGCTCCCTGCGCCACTGAAAACGTGATTACCAGCAAGAATGTCGAACGAATCAAGTGCAAGATCCTGTGCGAAGGCGCTAACGGCCCTACAACGGCCGTCGCCGATGAGATCCTGGCCGAGAAGAAAGTGTTTATTATTCCCGATATCCTGGCGAACGCCGGCGGGGTCACCACTTCGTATTTCGAATGGGTGCAGGACCGCATGGGGTACTTCTGGAAAGAGTCGGTAGTGAACGAGCGGCTGGAAAGTATTATGAAGGAATCGTTTGAAGACGTTGTCCGCTACGCGGAAGCTCACAACGTCAATAACCGCATTGCCGCCTACATGCTGGCCATTGACCGCGTAGCGTTCACCATCAGACAGCGCGGCATCTACGCCTGAGGCTTTTCGAAGTACTATTTTGTGCGATTTAGAGTAGCGAGGTTCAACGGCTAAAATGCCGCCGACCCTAGTTTTTGGCTGTTATGAGCCAGCGCCGCTATCACCTACCCGGTGTATACTCAATGCAAAATGCAGGCCCGTTTAGCGGGATATCCATGTTGTGAATCTGCCGAATTCCATAACGCTGTCGCGCATCGCCAGCATTCCGCTGCTGATCTGGATTCTTTCCAGCGACTACTTCAGCAGCGCCAACGGACACAAAGAGTTAGCGGCGGCCGGGCTGTTCATTCTGGCATCAATCACCGATGGCGTTGACGGCTACCTGGCGCGCCGCCGGTCGCAGATTACCACCATGGGCATGCTG
>QIAW01000176.1 GCA_003225655.1 Acidobacteriota bacterium | reverse complement strand
CTGCTGGTGCCGGCGGATTTCACGCTCGAGCAATTGCATGATGTCCTGCAAGCGGCCATGGGTTGGGAAGACTGCCATATGCATGATTTCCGCGTCGGCTCACGGCGATTCGGGAAACCCCTTCCGGACGAGGAGTTCGGCGACGGTCCAGTCACTGCCAGCGAGCGCACCACACGCATGTTCGACGTATTGCGTAAGGTCGGGGCTAAGGCGGTGTACACCTACGATTTCGGTGATGGTTGGGAGCATGGAATTGTGCTGGAGAAGATGTTGGCGCCCGAAGCAGGGCGCGATTATCCGGCGTGTATTGATGGCAAGCGCCATGGACCACCCGAAGACTGCGGCGGTGTTTGGGGTTTTTACAACCTGTTGGATGCGATCAGCAATCCTGAGCACGACGAACACGAGGAAGCAAGCGAATGTTTGGGTGACGATTTTGACCCAGAGGCCTTTTCTGTCGATGATGTCAACCGATGGCTGGCTCCTTTGCAGCAAAAACGAAACAAGATTGCCGCCGCCGAGAAGTGAGTTCGAGACATATTCTCCGATTCTTCCGAGCGTGAACCGCGCTCGTCTTAACCCTTTCGTAATCTCCTAGGAAAAAATCAGGCAATTTTGTGAACCGTGCGCATCAACACCCCAAAGGGTTGTAGTGTACTGAATAGTAAAGCACAAGATGTAGTTTGAGTTACCAAAGTAATAGCCCTATAAACCGGTGAAAATATCCAGAAAACCCGAAGAAACACGGAGTTTCCGCTTGACACCCCCACCCGTAACACTGATATAACACGCATCACTGTAAGTTTTCCCCCGAGAACAACAGAAAGCAGAGGATAGGTTCCTCAGTAATTCGGCCCGGGCCAGAAGGCGTATTGGTATGGTGGCATCTCCGCCTTGTATGGCCTGCTAGATCTTTATGAGGGAAAGGGCTAAAGGTAAATATGGCCGATTCGCGTGAAGTGATGAACATTCGCCAGGCGTCGCAATACCTGGGCGTGAGTCCGGACACGCTATACAAGTACGTCTACGAAGAGAAGATCCCCGCTTTCAAGCTGGGCAACCGCTGGAAGTTTAAAAAGACGATCTTGGATTCGTGGATGGAACGTAAAAGCAGCATGGGGGAAGGCAGAGGCAAGAAGAAACCCAGGGCCGCAAGAACCGCGGCGGCTGGGCACTGAGGCGATATTTATGTTCGGAATAGGTGGATCAAAATCGATTGTCGGCCTGGACATCGGCTCCAGCAGCATCAAGGCTGTGGAGTTGAAAAAGAGCCGGGGCGAAGTTGAAGTAGTGCATGTCGGCCTGGAGCCGCTGGCTTCTGACATCGTCGTGGATTCTATGATTGTGGATAGCGGAAGCGTTTCCAGCGCCATCACCAAGATTTTTAACGAGAACAACATCAAATCGAAGAGCGTTGCTACTTCGGTCAGCGGCCACTCAGTGATTGTGAAGAGAATCCCGGTGCAGGCCATGGATGATTCCACGCTGGCGGACCAGATCGGTCAAGAGGCGGCGCAGCACATTCCCTTTGACGTTGCCGACGTAAACGTGGACTACCGTGCTGCTGGTGGCAGTGAAGAAAGACAAGATCCTGAATTACACCAACGTGTTGTCGCTGGCCGGCAAGACTCCGTCTGTGGTCGATATTGACGCCTTCGCGCTGCAGAACTGCTATGAGTACAACTACGAGCCCTCGCCCAGCTCCACGGTTGCGCTGTTGAATCTGGGGGCGAGCGTCATGAATATCAACATCGTGAAAGGCACGACGCCCCTGTTTCCACGCGACGTCAGTGTAGGCGGAAATCAGTACACGGATTCGCTGCAGAAAGAGCTCGATCTTGGCTTTGACGATGCAGAGTCGTTGAAGCTTGGTCGTAAAGTTGGGACGGTGCCGGAAGACGCCAAGATGCCTATCCTGCAGCAGGTCACGGAAATTATCGTGCTCGAGATCCAGAAGACGTTTGACTTCTTCCGGGCCACGGCTGCGGGCGAGCACATTGAGCGTATCTATCTGGCAGGCGGTTCGGCAAGGGTGCCGGGCCTGATGGAGGCCTTGCGCCAGGAGTTCTCGTTGCCGGTGGAGCTGCTGAATCCGTTTCAGAGAATTGCGCCGGGCTCAAGTGCAGCAACAGATTTAATTGATCAAAACGCGGGACAACTCGCGGTAGCTGTGGGATTGGCCCTCAGGAGTTTTGAACAATGATCAAAATTAACTTACTCGGAGCGCCGAAACCTAAGCGTGGCGGCAAGCGGGTCGCAACTACCACCATCACCGATATGACGGGGATGGGCGGAGGCGGCGGAGGAGAGGGGCCAAATCCGCTGTTTATTATCCTCGGACTTGCCGTGCTGGCCCTGGCAGCGGTTGCCTTCCTGCATTATCAGGCGACTAGTAAATCCGACCAATTGCAGACAGCGATAAACCACGAGGAGCAGGAGAACCGCCGCCTTGCCGCGGTGAAAGCCAAATATGACCAGGAGCAGCGGGTCCGCGACAATTACGAACGGCGGGTGCAGGTAATTGACAATCTCCGTGCCAGCCAGACCGGCGGCCCGGTCAACCTGCTGACCATGATTGGAGACACCGTCAACAATACCGATGCCGTTTGGCTCAATACCATGCAGGATAAGGGGCCTACGATCGACCTCGAAGGCACCGCGCTCAGTTCCAACGCGGTCGCCAACCTGATCAAAAACCTGCAAAAAACAGGTTACTTTAAGTCGGTGGAAATGACTGACACCGCGCAGGATCCTGCGTCGAAGGATTTACAGGAGTTTATTTTCAAGCTTACTTGCGAGAAGCAGAAGTCGTAAGGAGTTGCTCGCGGGTGAATTTGCAGTATTAGGTGGGAGATATGGCTGGATTTAGAGACATGCCGGTGGTGGTGCAAGTTCTTCTCGCGGGCGTAATTGCCATAGTGCTCGGCGCAGGAGTGTGGTGGGTTTGGGTAAAACCCGTCAACGACGACAACGAGCAGAAGCAAATTGCGCTCGATCAGAAGAAAGCTGACAATGAAACTTTGCGCAGATATGAACGCGATCTTCCCGGGCTGGAGCGAGAAATCGCCAGCCTGCAGCAGCAACTGGAGATCCAGCGGACGATCGTGCCGGATGAGAAAGAAGCTCCGGGCTTCATGCATCTGATGCAAGATACGGCCGCCAGCGCAGGAATTGAAATCCGGCGGTACACGGCGATGCCGGTGCAGACGCGCGAGTTTTACACCGAAGTGCCGTACCAGATCGACATCGATGGTTCTTACTATGCCGTCGTGAACTTTTTTGAACGCGTAGCCAAACTGCAGCGCATTATCAATATCGGGGGCTTGCAAATGGCCACGCCGAAATTTACATACGCTCCCAATGAGTCTGTCGTAGCCAACTGTATGGCCACAACATTTTTTAACCATGATTCCAGTAAAACTGCGCCAGCAACTCCGGCTGCGGCGGCGAGATAAGGAGAGCCTGTCATGAAAATGAGATGGATGGTTTTCGTTCTGATGCTGACGGTCTCACTGGCCTTTGCGCAGACACCCGCGGGGACAAAAACCAACACCAAGCGGTCCGCGCCGTTCAGCAAAAAAACGGCCAAGACTACAAAGGCAGCGGCCCCGAAGACGATGGCGCCAAAAGCGACAACGCCGAAAACGATAACGTCAAAAAAAGTGACGACGCCAAGCACGGCAAAAGCAAAAAAAGCAGTAAAACCGGCAATCACGGCAGCGGCAACTCCTAAAGCGGCGAAGCCAAAGGCAGTCAAAAAAGAGAAGCCGGCAGCCGCTCCTGCAGCGCCGGAGACAGCTTCCACTGAAGCCATGCCAGGTCCAGGGCGCAAACGTGATCCATTTGTCAGTCCGGTGCAGGCGAGGCTGGAGGGCATGAACGTGGCCTGTAGCGGTGGGCCGCGCTGTTTGGCCGTGAATGAGATTGTTCTGCGCGGGGTGGTGAAGTCCGCCAATGGCATGATCGCGGTAGTGGAAAATGCGGCACAGAAAACATATTTTCTCCACGAGAATCAACCGATTTACAACGGATTTGTGGAGAGAATTACTCCCGACTCAGTCGTTTTCAAGGAGCATTACCTGGATAACCTCGGACACGACAGCCAACGCGAGGTGGTCAAGACCGTCAATGCTCCGGTTGTGTGAGAGCGGGTGTTCCAGTAAGAGCGTGTTCCAGTAAGTAAGTAGCAACGTAGTTGAAGGAGTGCAGCAAACATTTGTAGATAATTCGGGCCGAACCCATGGGGCAGTAGCAGTAACCGCCGAAAGGCGGGGGGCTAATTCTTTTACGCGGCTGGGTTAAGGAAGCCGCCACGCACCGGAAAACTGCGGGAAGCGTGAGGAGAAACAAGATGAAGCTAAAGTTGATGCAACTGGTGGGTATGCTCTCCATGCTGTGTGCCATGAGTACTATGCTGGCCGCGGCTGCAATTGAAGGGCAGTTGACGCAGGTGCAGGTTTCCTCCCGGGGCAATGTGGCAACCGTCACGTTGCGCACGACAGGGGCCTTTACACACACAGAGTACAGGCCCACAGAGAACCTGTTACTTGTAGACATGGCGGGGATTTCGGCAACCAGCATGGACGACAAGACCCATGCCGTGCATGCGCCCAATCTTGTCTCCTATCGGATACTAGGCTATAAGGGCGGCGACGGAAAGAATGTGGCCCGCGTCGAATTTGCCGTGGTCTCGGGCGCCAAGCCAAGTTTCGATAAAGCCCGGAATCAATTGCGCATCAATATTGCTGGCGATGCTTCGGCTGTGGCGTTAGCTTCTACCTCTCAGTCCGCAACCACGGCGGATACTCCTGTTCCCACAATGGCTGCTGCCAGCCATTCGCCACGCATAACTGAAATCCGCAAAGTGGGAGTCATACGGGGAAAGAACGGCTTGGAAGTTGAGATTAGCGCCAATGCGCCCCTCTCACCGAATGCAATCAAGCTCACCGCTCCCGACCGCGTGGTCGTTGATCTTGCCAATGCAGTTCCGGAGGGTCGAAACAAGACCATTGCGGTCAATTCCGGCGAGGTGAAGAGTATCCGCATCTCGCGCTATCAGCTTTATCCTCCGGTGACAAGAGTAGTCATCGACTTAGTATCAGCCCAGGATTTCGAGTTGGCCCCTTCGGCCAACAGGTTAAAGGTCAGACTGCATCCTGCGGGCGCTGAAGTGGCAGCGGCAACAACGCCGCCGGCCCAAAACCTGCAGGCAGACCCTAAACCTGCTGAGATACCCGCACCGGCAGTTACAGAGACATCTGCGACGGCCCAGGCAGCAACAGTCAATGCCGCTTCGGAAGCAAAGACCTCGGGTGCGCAAACCAGTGCAGCCGCAAATGCCGCCACCAAGGCTGCCGATTTCGCCGTGGTTAATCCCGAGTATCACACCATCGCAGCCAACGTGGATCCCGCAACCCGCGCCAACCACGCTGCA
>QIAW01000022.1:24310-26456 GCA_003225655.1 Acidobacteriota bacterium | reverse complement strand
GAACGCGGCACATGCTTGAAGCGGCCGGTACAGGCGGAATCTCAGACCGGGTGGCCGCTGTGGCTGAGGAATGCAAGCGGCAGCTGGGAGCGCAATCAGTATCGATTGTTTGCTCGGCAGCCGCGGCGGTTCCATTCACCGCTGGAGCCTTCAGGCCCATCGTGGTCTTGCCCCACTCCCTGCTGAAAACGACTTCCGATGACGAGCTGCGGGTGGCGATAGGCCACGAACTTGCCCATGTCTATCGGCACGACTACCTGCTGAACATACTCTATGAACTAGTTTCGCTTCCCGTGGCTTTTCATCCCTGTGTCCTATGGATGAAACGGCAGATCGAAAAAAACCGCGAGACAGCTTGCGACGAAATGGCCGCCCGTTGCCTCGAAAGCCCAACCGGCTATGCTCGCGCACTCATGAGTCTTGCCCGCGCATTGCCTCAGCCGCCTGTAGCTACGATGGCGAGCAGCCCAGCCTTAGGCGTTTTTGATGGAAACAATTTGGAGGAACGGATTATGCAACTACTCGATAAAACACCCCGCCTCAGTGCTCGCGCAGCAGGAGCGGTATTTGCCTTTAGCTTCTTACTGCTGTTCGCCACATGTGTGGTGGGCTACAGCTTTGCTCTCACTCCAGGACAGGATGCTTCCCAGAGCTCGGCAGCAGGGCAGCCAAATCTCAGCGGCGTCTGGACTGGGCGGTTAGAGGAAAAGCTGCCAGATGGAAGAGTAGGGCATGGCTCTCTTTATCTGCGCTTGCAGCAAAGTGGAGATCAAATCACTGGCATAGTAGGCGATACCCAGACGACCACGTCACCGGTGGAGAATGTGATCCTGAGCGGAAGCCATCTGAAATTCTCGGCGGGCGCGCCTGGAGGCCCAAAGGGGCCCGTGCTCTGGACGTTAGAACTCAACGTCAAAGGAGATGCCATGGAGGGCACAGGTCGCGCGTTCAGGGGCACCGACAATCACTCCTGGGACGTAGAGATCAAGCTCACGCGAAACAAGTAGAAGAGTGCTGAAGAGAGCGGAAACCCTTCCGCTCTCTTTCTCAAACCGGTTGGGAAACAACTCTAATCCTTGTCTTCTTTTTTACCTTCCTTCTTTTCTTTTCCTGCGATCTTGGTGGACTTGCCTTCCATGACGGTTGACCATCCCTCGCCCTCGGGCTGCATGTCGAATTTGAAGCTGTAAGCGGTGGGGGAGAGTTCTTTGATGATGAAGCGGCCTTTGATCATCTTGCCGCCCATCTTCTCATCGCTGGTCCACGTCCAAGTATCGCCGGAGACTGTGCCGGTAGAGTGATCGGCTTCTCCCATGCTGTTGTAAGCGTCATAGGTGTAAATCTTGTCATCAGGCTTGTAGCCCATAACCGCCAGCTCGGTCCCCGGACCCATGGGGGTCTTCATGTTGCTATGCGATGTCAGGAAGAAACCGCCCGGCATCCACTCGGCATGGTCTTTGCTGATGTACTTTCCTCCGGGGCCAAATGGACCCGGTTTCATGTCGGCTTCGGTAGTCCAACTGCCGACGAAGTAATTCAATCGCTGAAGTTCAGGAGCAGGTTTGGGCGCCTGCGGCGGAGTTTGGGCGCAGATCACGGCCGACAAAGATAAGGTCACGATACAGACTGCAGCAAATGCTTGTTTCATGGATTGCTCTCCTTTGATCAGAAAATTTAAGAACCAGACATTAACCAGGAAACCAGATATTAGGTTTCCCGGCGAGCGAAGTCAATCGCCGGTCTCATACCTCTCTCATACCTGGAGACGCGTTGACAGTCCGTGCCGGCTCTGTGAAAATAAATTGTTAGCTTTCCTTCCGTTGGCCGTGCAGCCGTTCGATGGCTTGCCGCCCAGCAACTTCAAGCCGAAGTGGCGGAATTGGCAGACGCGCATGGTTCAGGTCCATGTACCCGCAAGGGTGTGGGGGTTCGAGTCCCTTCTTCGGCACCAATCCTTTAGCTCTCAGTGACTTACCGCCTTGGTGTCCACCTGGTGCCCATGACACCGCAGCAATTTGCGCGAATTTTTGCAAGACGGAGAATCACGCCCATGTCGATTGCCCATCCAAGACCTGGGGCACGCCCGAAAAGACGGTCGGATGGCTGGGAGGGCCAAAGGGGGCAGGGGTTAGTAACAAGCCCTTCC
>QIAW01000022.1:23430-24161 GCA_003225655.1 Acidobacteriota bacterium | reverse complement strand
CACAGTGAAGCTCACTGTATTCAATGCGGTGTGTAGGAACGCATTGTCAAGCCACACGTGACTGCGTGGATCGAATTGTTGGCTGCCTACTTCTGAGCCAGGTTGCTACCGCTTGGGGATCGCACCGGTTACGCGAAAAGAGGGGATAAGCCCTCGTGAGGCACGAAGGCGAAGTAACTCCTTTGCGATACAGTCTGGGATTTTTGGCATGGGTGCGCGGGGATATGGAGGGAGGCTGACAGATTTTATCGTGAAGCCTTGGTCATCGAGAACAAGCTGTCGCCGAACGGCGTTGAGATCACAAAGACACTCAACAACCTTGGCCTATCGGCGTGGCGGCGGGGCAATCTGGACAGGGCCGAAGAATACTACCGTCAGACTTTGACAATCCAACAGAAACTTGTGCCCGGCAGCCTCGATGTGGCGATGAGCCTCAATAACCTTAGGTCTGGTCGCCTGGGAGCGTGGTGATCTGGATAAAGCTGAGGAATATTACCATCAGGCGCTGACCATCAAAGAAAAACTTGCGCCAAAAAGCCTCAATGTCGCAAACACGCTCAACAATCTTGGTCTCGTAGCTGGCGCGCGCCGCGATTTGGGGTGCTTCCAGACCAGCGTATCTCGATCCCTTGTTCTGGAACGACGGCCAAGAGCTGTGACCTGTTTTCAAAGAGCCTTCCCGCTATCGGGGACTTTCTCTAGTTAGGTTCGAGTCCTACCTGAGGAACCAA
>QIAW01000022.1:0-23311 GCA_003225655.1 Acidobacteriota bacterium | reverse complement strand
CCGGAATCGGGAGTGGAACGAATACAGAGAGCTGCGAGCCAGAATGAACAGGGTTTTTCGATCGCTGCCGCCGAACAGTAACTGCAGCGGGCGGTCCGGAACCTTGATGGTATCAATCAGTTGGCCGGATGGGTTGTACACGAACACTTGCCCTGCGGCGATGTATACGTTGCCTTGTTCGTCTACGGCCAGTCCCTCTCCGCCTTGTTGCACAAAGAGTTTCAAGTTTGAAATTGTACCGTCAACCCCGACATCCCCAACATAGGTCTTCTCCTCCGACGAATCGGTCAGATAGAAAGGCTGGCCCACCACAACCGGTACCATGCCAAATGCCCGTAACTCGTCATCCAGTTTGGAGCCGTAGTAAAGCTTCCCGCTGACAAATTTTTCTGCAGCAGGGATAAAGGTCGTCCCATCGGGTGAAACAAACTGATAGGGCTTCTTCACCGACTCCGTTTCGATCAGGGCGTTCTCGTTTTGCCAATAATCAACGGGCAGGACGGGCGTCATGCCCGGGCGGGGCACTGCAGGTTCCGCTCTTAGCAGCGTGACGTCGTCATCCGATGCGTCGGGCTTGAAGCTGTATACAGTGCCATCCCCGGCGTAGGAAATCACCAACAGGTTGTCAGCTTTATCAAAAGCCAGCTCCACTGGACCCATGGGATTGTCGCGGACGATTGAGAGCTTGCGTGCCGCAGCAGACCAGCGATAAATCGTCTGCCATTTGGCATCAACGAAATAGAGGTTTCCGGCGCGGTCAATGGCGCCTCCGGAAATACTGAAGAAACCGCCTGTCTGCTTCTCTATTTTCGCACCTGCAGCGAGAACCGGAGAAGGCCCTTCACGAAGCGCTCCCGGCGGGTTACCAGAGAGGCCCAGCCATGCAAACTCGCGCTGCCGTAGTTCTACATTGTGGGTGGAATCGTAAAGCACATTGTCGAAAGACACTTTACTGTCGCTATAGCAGTGAACATTGCGAAACTGAATGTTCTTCGAATCCATTACTTTGATCGCGTAGGGGAAAGGCTGATAACTGCTAACTACGCGATACATGTGCAGATTTGCGACGGTAATGTTAGTGGAATCGCGAATCTCAAGCGGCAACGCAAAACCGCCTTCGCCGCGCTCCTCTTCCGTTTGCAGCGCGTAGATTTGCCAATTAGAGACATTGTGCAAGACGACTTCATTGCGAACGTGGTGCTCGCTCGACAGCTCGTAAATTCGTCCTGCGGTGGAAGTGTTGGAAACGTAGAGCCCCGCCTGGGCGAACGTGCTGGGTGTCCAGATGTCAACAAAGGTTCCACCACCACCGTTGGTCACCCACAGGCTTGGATACTGCCCATCCCAGCGGCGCTTTATGTCGGAATCGGCAGTGTGACTATTGTTATAGATCTGCTGCCAAACTTTGCGATTTTCCTCCACGGTTGCGCCCGGTTCAACGGTACCGTGCCCACCCAGGAAGCGCACATCCTCCATGAGGGAGTCGCTGCCCGCCATCCATTTCGCCGCCACCGCACGGGGGTTGATACCGTTGGTATACAGGCCGATGCCTGTGACGATATTTGTTCCGCCCTGCGGTGTCTCGAGGAGTGGCTTGGGACTGCCTACACCCTGAAAGGCAGGCGTAGAGTCAGCGAGAAGAATCCGAGTGATGCTTGGGTGCAGACCGATCAGCACTGTGTCTGGCTTCAACGTGATGGTATCGGTAACGCGATATTGACCGGAGGGCAGGTAGATCGCGCGATGTGCGGCGATTGCCTTTCGAAGTGCTTCGGTGTCGTCAGCGATGCCGTCTCCGACTGCGCCAAAGCTCAGAATGTTTACCCAGGTGTTCATCGGCGGCAGAGAGGGAATATCGGACTTCACCGTCTCCGGCAACGCACTCAACACAGCGGTTTCATATACATCCCGGATCGCAGGAATCGAGCCGATATCGTCGAAGTGGAGTCCATGGGAGAACGTCTTCCGCTCTCGCGATACGAGACAAGCACCGGCACCTTACTGCAAATGACGTTTTCCATGTTGACCTCGGTGCGGGCATTATTCTCGTTACTTATCACCACAGCCGGACCACTAATGTTTTCCATGCGCGCATCTTTCACCCAAAGCTCATCCGAGTATTTGGGGTCGATGGAAATTGCCGTTGGAACATCTTTGAACTGTGGACGAATCAAAGTCAATCCCGCTTCGTGTTCCCGAATGGCCGCTTCCCGCTGGCCTTCAAAGGTCGCATCAATCACGGTGAACTGCCATCCGGGAGAAGGCTTCCGCGTCCAGATACCATACTGGCCACCATAGAAATGTACGTCCTCTGCCACATTGCCACCATCATGAATGCCCGCGAGTCCGGAGCCGATGTGGAAGTCCATGTGCGCCAGAAAGCAATGCTGGGCATAATGGGCGCGAATTCCCACCGCACCCGGATTCCCATCCTGAATTTCGATATCGATGTTGCTCATCGATGAGTAGAATGTGCCGGGATTCGCATCTGGAGGAGCAGCATTTGCAGCAGAAGGAACCCCTCCCCCAGGCGGCTGGGTCGCGCGAGCGGACCCAGGACGAAATCCTGCGAAGAACACCATATAAGTTGGGCCCTGCTGAAAACCTGCAGTGTTGGCGCCGAGTAAGAATACCGGCCGCGTTGTTCCAAACCCAATCAGCCGGATTCCCGGCCAGATATAGATCGTCTTCGTCAGGCGGTAGCGACCGGCAGGAACGAAAAGAATACCCTGGTTAGTTGTTTCCTGCACTTTGTTGATTGCCTGCTGTATTGCGTCAGAGTCATCTGCCACGCCATCTCCCTGAACGGGAAAACTCTTGTTCGTCAGGTAAATCGCCTTGGCGTCATCGATACGAGCAGGATAATAAGAGGACGCGAGGAGCGAACCAGACAGCAGCAACGTGGCAACTGCAGCAGAAAACATTTTCATCGTTCGTTCTCCCAAAGAGGTAGCCGTGCCCGGCGCGAAACGCTTATCGCGGAACCATTCGGACAGCCTGTCTTTCGCCCGCGTCGAGACCTGAGCATAAAGCCCGTTTGTTTTGCATCGCAACGCGGTACTGAAAGGCGCTCTTCCATGGTAGCGGATACAATAATTGTGAAATCGCTATAGTAACTTTCTTGCAATCTTGAGCAGCGTTTCAAATCAGTGCTCCCCACACCCTCAAGCACAAGCAGTCTTTCTGGCTTTAAATCATTGCAATCCAGCGACATGCGAGGAGAATAGGAGGGACTAGCAGTAGCCTGCGAGAGAGCCAAAACTATTTACTGTTTAGTAAAAATCAGGCAAGTGTAGTTGCCATAAATTCCGAGTCCATCTTCCTCGTCTTGGCGTAGGAACTGCCAACCGGCAGATGGGACTGTTGCTACGAATTTTCAAAGACAGGGCCGGAGCCCGGCATTCTGGAACGCTGGAAAACTGACGGAGTGATATCACTTTGAAAGCTTTTTAGAGCGGTTCCAGAGTTGCTATATCCCAAAGCTGCGGGTTGAGGTACGTTGCCTGTTTCCCGCACCGCTGCTTACTGGACAGATTCAACCGTAGAACCGCTCTAAAGGATCGGTCAGGGTTGCTGTTTGAAATTCCAAGCCTGCGCACCGCTGCCGTTACACGTCCATTGCTGCAACTGCACACCATTCGCGGTTGAAGCGCTTGGGACATCCAGGCACAAACCGCTGTTGCGATTAACCATTCGATAGAAGCCATTACCCAACGACTGCGGTTGCCATTGCTGGTTATGGCCGCCGCCATAACTCCAAAGCTGGATCAGGGCTCCAGGAGAGGTGGATACATTCGTAACATCCCACACAAGGGATGGCGCATTGCGATTGACGACGCGGTAATAGCCACTGTCAGTGGCCTGCAATTGCCACTCCTGGTTATTTTGTTGATTGCCGCATGCCCATTGTTGGACGGCGGTGCCGTTCGTCGTTCCCCAACCGGCAGCGTCCACGCAAGAGCCGCTGTTCTGGTTGACGACGTTGTACCAGGCAGAGGTGGAAAGCCCGCCGCCACCCCCGCCGCCGGTAATTCCGAGCGTGTTATTGAACGAGAACGAAGCGGTTGTGGCCCACTGCGACCAATCGTTTTGGATCGTTGCTGCGGAGTCAGTGGAAATGTTTGGCGTTGTGGGCCAGAAAGACGGGTCGTAGAAGCCCCAGCTATCCGGCACTAATCCGTGGGTCGCCTTGTAGGTCCAGGGCGTCCAGCTCAGGCCGGCGTTGTTGAAGGCATTGACCGAGTATTGCCAGACGCTCGATCCAGTGCCAAAGTCGTTGAATTCACCGATGTAGCCGGGAACGTTGTAATTGGCATGGTTCCTGAAATCGCTTACCTGGCCATCGGCGCTGGCCTGGATCTGCGATGCGCTGCAGTTCCAGCAATAGGAGTGCATTTCGTACATGACATTGGTCCAGCCGAATTGCGAAGGCGGAGGCAGCATGCTCCAGTTCCAATTTCCGAATGTCCCTTCCATGATGACCATGTGATTGGGATCGGCGGAGCGAACGCTATTGTAGAGATTATTGTACGCAGTCCACACCGCCGAGGTGTTCGGAGCGCCGACCGGCTCATTGAGCAGATCGTAGCCCGCGACGTTCGGATTTCCGTTGTAATGACTGGCGATCTGCCACCACATCCAAGCGGTATTGCCCTGGTCGTTGGAGTTCGTCCAGTACTGGTTCTGGCCCGCGCGTCCGGTGTCGTCAGATTTGCTCTGGCCACCGACGACACCGTGCATATCAATGATGGTATAGATGCCTCGCTGGGCGGCGTTGCTTACCACCCAATCGAGTTCGTTGAAAGCGTCAGGACGCCATCCTGAATTTGAGATGTTGTTGAGGTTGTAAAACTGGCCGTACCAAACGGGGACGCGAATCAGATTGAAGCCGAGACTCTGGATGTTGTCCAGGTCGGCGGTCGTGATCCAGTTCTGCTGGTAGGAATTGATCAGGTTCTGTTCGGTTGAGACCCCGAAGCGGTTATCTAAAGTTTGCATGACCGTGAAGGTATCCGGCTCACTGTCGCTGGTCAGCGGAGACATCCATTTCTCCATAATGAACCAACCGCCCAGGTTAACCCCGCGCAAGGGAACAACTTGGCCGTTGGAGTTAACGACATTCAGCCCGCTGGCATGCAGCATGCTCATCTGGCCATAACTGCGGCTTGGAAGTATTCCCAGCGCAGCTACAGCCAGGGCAAGGATCGCCACGCACCGGCTGCGCACACGGGACTTGTGACAGCATTTTTTCTTAATAAAGATAAGCAACTCGCTCATGAGTGTTACAACCCCCTCATTCATTTTTTCTATCTATTCGTGCCCAGGGCTAGCGGACGGCGGTTTATCCCGCCGTTTCCTCGAGTTGTGAGAGTGGCTTTGTTTAAACGATCTGTTTTCGTCACGACGGTATCAAAGCCGTTGTCGTCCGCTGTTAACAATAGACAAACGTTTGTCTATAGATTAAACGGCGGGAATCGTAGCCCTTTTCCCTGTGCGCTGTCAAGATAAAAGACTGATATATTGTGCGTGTTAAGAAAATCGTTTTTCTAATGGATACTTGTGGTATTCAGGATATAGATCTTTGTTCTTTATTTAGTCGATTGTCAATCTCGCAAAGATTGTGTACGCTCAAGCAAATCGTTTGTCTAAAGAGCAGTAGTTTTAATGGCGGCATCAAAACGAATGTCTTTGCCTGACAGAGATGGAGAGAGGGGATTTTCTAATGCAGAGCAACCGTCGCATTTTCCTTAGAACTTGCACTACTGCTGCAGTCGCTTACTTTGCTGGCCCAAAGAACTCGCTGCTTTGGGGTAGTGCCGCATCTGGCGTAAGAGTCTGGGTTACCTCGAAGGCCAGGCGGTGGGAACAGATCGAAGCTCCGCAATGGCGGGAGTTGCACGCCGACTCTGTCACGGGAATCCGCATTGATCCTGATCAGAGCTATCAGGAAATTCTTGGTTTTGGCGCGGCCTTTACCGACGCCTCATGCTACTTGTTCCATCGGCTGAACTCCAAGGACCGAGAGGCTCTGCTGGCCGAACTGTTCGGGCCAGCCGGGCTCCGGCTCTCCGTGTGCCGCACATGCATTGGAGCAAGTGACTACTCCACAAGCGCCTACAGCTTTGACGATAGTTCGGATCCGGATCCGGAACTAACCCGGTTCAGCATCGAGCACGACCGCGCATATATTCTTCCCTCGTTGCGTTCTGCCCGTCAGGTCAACCCAGATCTATTCCTGTTCTCTTCACCGTGGAGTCCTCCAGGATGGATGAAGGCCGGTGGTTCGATGCTGGGTGGATCGATGCGCAAGAAATACTTCGCTCCGTACGCCGAGTATTTCGTGAAATTTCTGCAGGCTTACTCGGCTGAAGGAGTGAAGATCAATGCCGTTACCGTGCAAAATGAAGTCGATACTGATCAAGACGGAAAAATGCCGGCGGCGTTATGGGGGCAGGAATACGAGATTGAATTCGTCAAGAAACACCTTGGACCCGCGTTTGAGCGCGCTTCTCTCGATACAAAAATCTGGATCCTGGATCACAACTACAACCTTTGGGGACGAGTTATCAATGAACTCAGCGATCCGGCCGTCAACAAACGCGTCGATGGGATCGCATGGCACGGATATGCCGGCACTCCTGACGCCATGACGCGCGTGCGCGAGGCTTTTCCCACCAAGCACAACTACTGGACGGAAGGAGGCCCTGACATTACCAGCCCGGACTATGCAACCGATTGGGCTAAATGGTCACACACTTTTACAGGCACCCTGCGGAACTGGGCTCAATGCATCGTGGGATGGAATCTCTTGCTGGATGAGAAGGGAATGCCCAACATTGGACCCTTCTCTTGCGGCGGACTGGTTACTGTAGATTCCAAGACCGGGAAGGTAACCCGCAGCGGACAATATTGGGCGTTCGCGCATTATTCTAAGGTGATCGAGCGGGGCGCCCGCGTGATTGCATCGCAGGGAGAATTGGAGGGGATTGATCACGTCGCCATGCAAAACCCCAATGGCAGCCATGTGCTCGTGGTTACCAATCGAGGCGAACAACGACGGCTGGAATGCCGCCTCGGCGAACGGGCGCTGGATTTGATGGTGGACCCAGACTCGGTTACAACGTTACTGTGGTGATTGATTCCGATGCCTTGGATGGTGGGCGCACAGTCATTGATGCCGGGCGAGCGTGGAAGTCGGGCGCAGCCAGCCGCATGGTTGCACGTGGGATTTGCTCTCACCGGCGTCGGAACCACCCTGTTTGGCTGTATTCTCCCCACCCTCAATGTAAATTGGCATCTGGATGACCGGCGTGCCGGGGTTCTCTTCGCGGCCCAATTCACTGGCTCCACATTGGGTGCGCTTCTCGTACGGAATGATTTCTTTCGCAGTCTGATGAACGGATATTTCCTGTTGATCGTCGGCGCGATCCTGGTCGCATTCTTTACCGGTTTTGTCGAGGTGCTGCTCTTCTTCGCTTTCGGGCTGGGCCTTGGCTTGACGATGACAGCCACAAGCATGTTGATCGGCAGCACATTCATGGAGAATCGTGGAGCGGCACTCTCAGTTCTGAATGCCTTTTGGGGACTCGGCGCCGCCCTTTCTCCGGCAATCGCATCGCTTTGGGTCAGGCGCTGGCCGCCTACCTACCTGTTTCTCGTCTTAGCTGCGGCGCTGATGGTGACATTTCTTCCTATTGGTAAGAACCGTGCGGCCTTCGTTGGCGGCGGGAGGAATACCGCCCAAGGCGCGAGTGGGCACAGACAGCTCAAGCTGGTCTCAATTTTTGCGGTCATTGCCTTTTTATATGTTGGGACCGAGGTATCTGTCAGCGGATGGATGATGACCTACGTTGGTCGCCTGCCGATTTCAGGCAAAGCATGGGCTCCGATCGCCGCATCCTGCTTCTGGGTTGCGCTTCTCTGCGGCCGGACGCTTGTACCAGCGGTCGTACGATGGTTATCGGAGGCGCAGCTTCTTACGTCATCACTAACGATGGCATTCATCAGCATCCTGCTGCTACTTGTCAGCCGTGCACCGCTTGCAATTGTCCTCAGTGCCATATTAGCTGGCTTGATGCTTGCGCCGATTTTCCCTCTCTGTCTGGCCAACGTTCTCACGCTCATGTACGATTCACCAGGATCAAAGTGGATCTTCGCCATCTCCGGGCTGGGCGGAGCAGTTCTCCCCTGGATGACGGGAGAGCTTTCTGCGCATAGTGGCTCGTTGCGGGTTGGATTATTGGTTCCGGTATTTGCGCTCGGCACGATGACAATCCTTGATCGCCTCGGTCGTGACTGGCGAGTTTCGTATCAAAAAAGGCTTTGACATCTGATCTTGACGACGAATCTGGACGTCACGACCTGCTTTACGCCGACCACGTTAACTTGGGATAGCTCTCCTCTCCTGTTCTTCATCTCCAAAGAAAAGTCAAGACGCTGTTTCACCTAATGAAATCTATTTTTTCTGTACGGTAGAATATGTGAAGGGGGAGAGATGCGAAAATCCGCTCTCCATTGTGCGTGGGACGTATATCCACAGGTGTGACGTAGGTCCCTGTAGAAAAGAGAGCATCGCATGAAAAAAAAGCCGCCCGTTGCGCTTGAGCCCAGTAGTTTAAAGAAATTGGCTGATTATCTGGGCGTGTCTCCCGCGACAGTTTCCGTGGTACTACGAGATGTTCCTGGACGATCCATCCCCCAAGCGACGCGCGACCGCATTAAGGCCGCGGCTAAGAAATTGAATTATCAGCCCAGCCTTCTCGCGCGCGCTCTGCGCAACCGGCGAACTTCGACGATTGGGGTCCTGGTGCCTGAACTTGGCGACGGATATCACACCCAGATGATGAGCGGAGTCGGGAATCAGTTGATGAACGCGGGATATTTTTATTTCACTGCCCATCATCGGCATCGAAAGAATCTGATCGAAGAATACAGTCAAATGCTCCTGGGTCGGGGAGCTGAAGCTCTCATTGCCATCGATTCCGCTCTGGAGCATTCGTTCCCGGTGCCGGTTGTGGCCATCGCCGGGCACCGTCCTATCGAAGGTGTAACCAACGTCCTGCTCAACCACCGTCGCGCCGCCGAACTAACGTTGACGCACCTCTATTCTCTCGGACATCGGAATATTGCGTTCATGCGCGGTCAAAGCTTCAGTTCAGATTCTGATGAAAGGTGGCGCAATCTGGTTCAGGTGGCGCGCGAAATGGGCATTTCCGTTAAATCTGACCTGATCGTACAGCTCAATCTCGACATGCAATCTCCTGAATTGGGATACCCGGTGGTTGGTTTCCTTTAATGACATTGCTGCCATCGGTGCGGTTCGTGCGCTCCAGGACTTTGGGCTGCGGGTGCCTGAAGATATCTCCGTAATTGGGTTCGACGATATCAAGGCAGCGGCATTCAGCACCCCCAGGCTTACCACCATTCGCCAACCGTTGTCTGAGATGGGGAAACTTGCGGCACAATCTGTTCTGAACCGCCTTCGAGGCTTGGAAAAATTCCAGGCAGAGATCGTTGTCGAACCCGAACTGGTGGTTCGGGAATCTACAGGAACCGCGAAACAGAAGAACCGATCGAGCAATGGCAATCCCATTTCCACACAAGCAGCGAATCCGGTACATGATTGACACCCGATGCTCCGCCCCAACTCATATCCGGCACCTGCTCGCCCAATGACGTCCAGTCCAGATTGACTACAGCGTACAGATCGTCCTCCGATTATGCTACCTTGGATAAACGTTTGCCTTAGTATGGATTTTGGCGAGCTATGGGGAACGAAGCTCATTGAGTCCAAGCTATTTTCTGCATATGGGGTTTACATGACAGAGAGAATCATGGTCGATAGTTCTAAGATTGATAGTTCCATAAGCGCTGTGGGGATTTCTTGGCGAGCATCTTTGAGCCAGGCTTATCATTTGGCGCGCCGGATAGGACTAGCAGGTTTCGGTGTTGCCGTTTTGTCTGCTTCAGTGTGTTTCCATGGTCTCCCGGTTGCTTTCGCGCAAAACCCGAAGCAGGTTGACAGGGCAGCGATGGCTGGCGATGCAAACGCAGAAGCAACCAAGTCGGCAAACCTCTCGGCAAAGCTGACCAAGCGAGACGTGAGCGCAGCAATAAGCAAAGTAGCGGATTGGCAGCTAAAGCGGGCAGAACCCAATTTTAGCCAGGATTGGACGTTCGCAGCGCTCTATGCGGGTTTCATGGCTATGCCTCCTGATGTGGATGGCGCGCGGTATCAGGACGCCATGCTGTCTATGGCGAAGAACTTTGCGTGGCAACCGGGTCCTCGCGTACCACACGCTGATGACCACGCTATAGGCCAGACTTATTTGCAGCTTTATTTCAAAGACCACGATCCTGCAATGCTTGCGCCAATTCGCCAGCGTATGGATACCGTGATGCAGCTACCCGACAATCCCGAGAAACCTCTCTGGTGGTGGTGCGATGCGCTCTTCATGGCGCCACCAGTATTGGCTGAACTTTATAAGGCCACCGGCGATCGCGCCTATCTTGATTTTATGGATCATGAATGGTCGATTACCTCCGCGAAGCTTTACTCTCCGGAGAATCATCTATTTTTCCGCGATGCCGGTTACATCGGCAAGCAAGAGTCGAATGGCAAGCCGGTGTTCTGGTCGCGGGGGAATGGTTGGGTGCTTGCAGGACTTGCGCGCGTCCTTACTTACATGCCCTCAGATTATCCTTCGCGTGACAGGTACGTTGCCCAGTTCAGGGAGATGGCAGCCGCGATCGCCGCCTTGCAGGGAAAGGATGGGTTATGGAGGCCAGGACTTCTCAACCCAAAGGCTTACCCCTTGCCCGAAAACTCGGGTTCAGCTTTTTACACCTATGCCCTGGCCTACGGTATCAATAACCATCTTCTCGACCGGCGCAAGTATCTACCTGTCGTGAAAAAAGCATGGAAAGGATTGGTATCTCACGTCTATGCCGATGGGAGACTCGGCTGCATTCAACCTATAGGCGCAGCCCCCGGCCAATATACTGCCACATCCAGTTATGTCTTCGGGGTTGGCGCTTATCTGCTTGCCGGATCGGAAGTGTATCAGCTCGCAGATAAGACTCACTGATTTACAAGAGACAAAGATCCACAAAGAGAAACGATTGGAGCATGGGGCGGCAGCCTCGCCCCATGTTTGTTGGGTTCTCGCCTGAGGGCCGCTTCAGCCTACGTTCATTCAGCGTTAAAGTGACATATCTGCATCGAACCAGTGATCGACGAGTTTGTGTCGGCGCCCCACGAACTCAGGCTCGTCACGGCATTCTGTTCTGTCCGGAAGGCAAAATTCGTTCCGACCGTCAGTTCTCCTCTGCCCGATGGAGTCACAAAGACGGAGTATGTATGTGCCGGCACGTTGATCGCCAATCGGAAGTGATAGTTGACCCCTGCGGAATATGGAATCGTGGAATCGGCCGCATAAGTTCCACCATTGCGCGCATCTATGTCTCCCGTAGGATTGAAGCGCACCATCGTCGCAAACCCTGTGTAGGCGCTCTGCGTCCCCTGCGAAAGCCCCACGACTGCGTTCAGTGGTGAAACCGATGGCGTCACATCAAATTGGGCCGTGAAGGTTCCGGCCTCGCTGGAAATGGCGGCGGTGTGCCACGTACTGTCGGCGGAGGTGGTCACACAGCCGGATGCATTGGCGCCATGCGTCAACGTTTCGAAAACCATCATGTGCCAATCCACGGGCACGGATTGGGCCCTGACGTTCTGCTGAATCCAACTTAAAGTATTAGGTGGAGAGTTCTGCAGCCGGTTGTGGTACTCGTTGTATCCGACTTCAAAAGTCGGATACCTCACCAGGGTGACCGAGCCCCCGCAGACATAGCTTGGCACGGTCGCTCCCAGCAGGTAGCGGGTATGAAATTCCAGCGCCGCTATCAACCGTGGAGCTTGCGATTCGAACAGCGTCTGGCCTTGAATGTGCGCCGTTTCCGCCGCGTGTGTCGCGGCGGCGATGGAATATTCGGTGTGGCCGAAATCGCGGCAGGTTTCCTGGGCAATGCCATCCACGCTGGAGTTAAAGGTTGTTTGCCCGTACCAACTGGGATTGCCTCGGGGAGCGGGGAGCGGCGCGGAACCGTCGGTGTGATAGTAAAAGTATGCCGGCACGCGCTGCTGCCAGAATGTAACCCCTTTGTTGAAAAGAGTCTGATCATCATTGAAGACGCCAATCCCCATCATTCCGTCGATCATGCTCAGTTCCCAGTTGCCATTGGAGCTGGATCCATTTTCGATCATCGGCTGGATCACGTTCCTAAGCATGTTCTGGAACGTCTGAATGTCTGAGGACGACCATCCGGCGTTGCTGTAGCGAATGATTTCAGCGGCGAGGGGCCACTTTTCAGATCCCCATGCCGCCTGTAGCGGGGCGTTACTGTTGGTGTAAGTTTTGAGATTCTTGCCGTAGGCATTCAGAATGTTGATCGCATTCTGCGCATAGGTCTTATTGCCGCTGATATACCACAACAGCGCCTGCGTCACGGCTGCGGCTCCGTCGGAATCTTCCGCGGAGCAGCCATGATTCGGATTGGAAGACGGCCCGCAGTCAATATCGCCGTCAGAAGGCGGCCCCTGGATGACATACGTCAACGACCCAAAAGAACTTGCAACCGCTTTCTGATACGCGCTGTATGTCGGCTCGACCTTATTGGCAACCTGGAACTTGATGAAATCCAGCTGCGCTTTGCTTACAAGCACGCCTGGGTGTTGGAACGTTTGTGCCGCGATGCTCTGCCATCCCACGGAGACGGTTGCGAGCAGCAGCGCCAGCATGACGACCGCCTTTAGCGTTACATCCGCGCGGAACCTCGCAATTCCCGATTGTTCGCGTTGGATGGAATTGCAGGACGCGGATGTCAGCTCCGCGGTACGACAAGGAATAACAGTCTGCATAGTGGAGATTCCCCATTGACTCAAAGATAGATTTTGATTTTGAAGCATTGCGCAGGGGCAGCGCTTCAAAACCGGGGGAGCATATAGCGGATCGATTTCTCAGTCAATGGCGAAAATAAAATAGACAAACGTTTGTCTTTTGTGTAAAATCCCGGTGCTATTGCGAGGTTCGAAGTACCACAATATGAGACTAGGGCGATTGGTGACTTGGTGCAGGCATTCGTGCTTCCCAGGACTTTCAAACATCAATGGGCCCGATTGCCAGGACCTCCTCCGTATCAACGAAGCACCCGATAAATACATTACAAGGAGCCAACAATGAAAGCAGGTTCTCTCGATCCATGTCGATTTCCAAGAATGCTGCGCCGTCATATTGTGGCAGCAATAGGTTTATTAGTGTTCTTGAACTGCAGCGTTAAATTCGCCCGAGCACAATCTCTTAGCATGCTCCATAGCAGTGGAGTAAATATTGTGGACGCCAACGGTAACAAGGTATCGTTGCGCGGCGTGAACCTTGGCGGGTGGCTGACCATCGAAACGTGGATGACCCCCGCAGACTCTTCCGGTTTGCCTGACAACTACAGCATCATTAAGACTCTTGATAACCGCTTTGGGGTGGCTACGGAGCAGAGCCTTATCAAAACATACGAGCAGAGCTGGATAACAACGGCAGACTTGGACAATATCAGAGCTGAGGGGATGAACGTCATACGCGTGCCGGTATGGTGGGGAAATTTCCAAACACTCAATGGGCAATGGCGGTCAGACGCTTTTACCATGCTCGACTGGGTGGTCAGTGCAGCCGCCGCCCGCGGCATTTACACCATCATTGACATGCACGGCGTAGTTGGTGGCCAGTCCACCAGCCAGGACACCGGACGACAAAATGTGAATACCTACTGGAGCAGCAGTGCGGACCAGGCGGCGACGGATCAACTGATGATGAATATAGCGGCCCACTACAATGGAAATCCGAACGTGGCAGCTTATGACTTAATGAATGAACCGATGAGTGCGCCCAATGTTCAGGCGCCTGTGACTGCGCAAAACAACCTCTACAATGCGGTACGCAGCCAGGATCCGACGCATATTTGCATCTTTGAAGGAACGTTTGGTAGCTGGAATTGGGACATGCTTCCTCCTCCGTCCACTTTTGGCTGGACCAACGTAATCTATGAAATGCATGAGTACCAGTGGAGTGGGACTGCCAGCGCTGTAGAAAACGGAGCAGTCAATCAAGTCAACCAATTCAAAAGCCATCAGTCCTGGAACGTTCCCGACTATATCGGCGAATTCAATGACTTCGGTAACAGCACGGCGGTCTGGCAATTCACAATGAACCAATACAACAACAACAACATAAATTGGACAGTATGGGCTTATAAATCGACCAAGGGAAACTGGGGACTCTACGAAACGCAAAGCAACAAGCCTCCAATTCCCAATATCCAATCAGATTCGGCAACGACAATCGCAAATGATTGGTCGCAGTGGACGACGACAAACGCCTTTTCCATTAACCCAACGCTTGCACCCGCTCTAGTCGGGGGCGTGAATGGAGGAGGCACCATCATCAACAGCAGTGCCTGGTATAACGTGGTCAATCAAAACAGCGGAGCCTGCGTGGATGCGGCCGGACGAGGCACCATCAATGGCACCGTCGTTCAGCAATGGACCTGTGGCAATGCGCAATCCAACCAGGAATGGCAGTTCCAACCGACGGACAGCGGCTTCTTCAAAGTTGTCAACCGTAACGCACCTGCAGAGGCCTGGGATGTCACCAATGTTGGCACAGCCAACGGCAGCCTGATTCAGCTTTGGAATCCTGGCGGAGGCACCAACCAGCAATGGCAGCCCGTATCCCTGGGTAACGGCACCTTTAAGATCGCCGGACGCGGCAGCGGTCGATGCCTGGCTGTACCGAGCGCTTCCACTGCAAACGGCGTGCAGCTAGACATCTTCGACTGTAACGGTAGCAGAGCTCAGGCTTGGAAGCTCGTGCAACAGCCATAGGGCGCCGAACAGATTTCATTTATTGGACGTCCCACTATGAGCAACTCAAGCACGTCCTTTTCTCGATCCGTAAGGGTTACACGACCTGCTGGAAAGATACGTCCGGCGAGGAAGTAACCCTTTTTCGACAAATCTAGACAATACACGCCACGAAGCCCAAACTGAACCCTGATGTACGATGCGGCTTGCAATTATGAAGTCTGAGGGCGGTGCAGCTTCTTCCACATATCCTTAATAGCGCCGGCTGCGATCGCCTTCATAAGGGTTTCATCGTTCGCCGGAAACCGCGCAAATAGCACCGGAGGTATCACATGCGACTCTTTTCCAGATGGTTGCTGATGGTAGTAGCTCTCTCTTTGCCGCTTCGGGCACAACAAACCTTGCCTCCCTACAAGGATCCGCATCTTGCCATCGATGACCGGGTTGCCGATCTTCTTTCGCGCATGACGCTGGAAGAGAAGGTGGCACAAATTTCCGGTGGAGGCCGAGAGAATAAAGGACTGCTCGACGCCAGCGGGGAGCTCCCCTATAAGAATGTCGAAGAGGTATTTAAGGAACTCAACAGGCGGGAGAACAAAATTGGTCCCCGGGAACGGGCGCTCATCCATAATGCACTGCAGCGTTATCAATTGGAAAAGACCAGACTCGGCATTCCCGATCTCTCTTTCGGAGAGGGGTTGCACGGATACATGACCTATGGCAGCACAAGCTTTCCACAAGCGCTGGGACTGGCGAGCACGTGGGACCCCGTTCTGGTGAAACAAGTTTTTACTGTTGTGGGCGAAGAAATGGGAGCTGCGGGAGAAGGCCAGGCGTTCACTCCTGTGCTGGATCTGGCGCGCGATCCCAGATGGGGTCGCACGGAAGAAACTTACGGGGAAGATCCCTATCTTGGTTCGCGGATGGGCGTGGCGGCAATCGAAGGACTCCAGGGGGATGCTTTCTTGATCGATCGGCACCACGTCATGGCGACGGCCAAGCACTTCGCGGCACACGGCCAGCCGGAGAGCGGCACAAACACCGCGCCCGCAAATTTCTCGGAGCGAGAGCTGCGAGAGTCCTACCTGTTTGCGTTTGAGGCCGCTATTCGAGAAGGGCGAGCGGGAAGCGTTATGGCGTCCTACAACGAGATCGATGGCATTCCCTCGCATGTGAACCATTGGCTACTCGAGAGGGTGCTGCGTGAGGAGTGGGGATTTCCCGGCTACGTGACGTCAGACGGCGGTGGATTGCAGATGTTGTACCGGACGCATGGTGTAGCAGCCGATGCCGCAGAAGCGGCGAGGAAGGCGCTCCCCGCGGGCGTCGATTTCGACTTGTCCGATGGCTCGGTTTACCGGACACTGGTGCAGCAAGTGAAAGAGGGAAAAGTGTCGATCTCGGAAGTGGATCGGGCCGTGGGGCGAGTGCTGGCGGCGAAATTCCGGCTGGGGTTATTCGAGAATCCCTATGTGGACCCGGATTACGCGGAGAAGACCACGAACAGCACGGAACACCAGAAACTGGCAGAAAAAGCCGCGGAAGAAGCACTGGTACTGCTGAAAAACGAAGGCGCATTGCTACCGCTGGACTTGAAGAAGTTGAAAACGATTGCGGTGATTGGTCCAAACGCAGCGGACGTTCATCTGGGTGGTTACGCGAGAGATCCAGGGCGAGGAGTGAGTGCACTGGAAGGCATTCGTGCACGCGCAGGATCGGGAGCGAGAGTACTCTACGCGGAGGGCTGCAAGATCACGATGGGGAAACAGGGGTGGGCGGGGTGGTACGAGAATAATTCGAAGCTCGCGGATCCGAAAGAACAACAGGCCAGCATTCGCACTGCCGCGAAGACGGCGAAACAGGCAGATGTGGCGATAGTTGTTGTTGGTGAGACCGAGGCTACCAATCGCGAGGCATGGTCAGAGGAACACCTGGGCGATCGCGACTCCCTGGATTTGTTGGGCGCGCAAGATCAGTTGATTCAGGCCATCGTGGAGACCGGGGTGCCAACCGTGGTGGTGCTGATCAATGGCCGGCCACTTTCGAAGGCGGAACGGCGCTGGCGCGAGTCCTGTTCGGGGATGTGAACCCGGGTGGCAAATTGCCGATTACCTTCCCACGTTCGGTGGGCCAACTGCCGGATTTCTACAATCACAAGCCGTCGCGCAACCGCAGCTACATTTTTACGTCGCGCGAGCCGCTATTCCCGTTTGGATATGGGCTGAGTTACGCCAGCTTTAAATTGGAAAACGTGCGCGTGGAGCCGGCGGAGATAGCTCCGAATGAGAACGCAAAAGTAACCGTGGAGGTGACGAACACGGGAGATCGTGAAGGGGATGAAGTGCCGCAGATGTATATCCACCAGAGGGTCAGTTCCGTGACACGCCCCGTTCTCGAGTTGCGAGGATTCCAGAGAGTTCACCTCCGACCCGGCGAAAAGACGACGATAAGCTTCACGCTTACGCCGGAAAGCCTCGCCTTGTGGAATGAAGAAATGAAGCGAGTGGTTGAGCCGGGTGTATTCGATATCCTGGTGGGGACGAGTTCGGCGAAGACCCAGGCAACGCAATTGAAAGTGACCGCGAAATAAGAAAAGGGTGTCGTCGTAGAGACGAGGATGAAAAGTTACCCTAGATCGGCGTCTGAAGGCAGGCAGCAGTTTCGTGCTCCCTTGCTACAAGATAGACACCGGTTCTCAACGCCGTATCCCGCGAGATTTGATGCATCTCACGGGATACGGCCCTTCCGTACATCGGTTTGTAAGAGAGTCACCTAGAAGAAGAAGCGCGCGGATATTTGCATAGTACGTGGGCCTTGTGCGCCCGTGATCCTGCCGAAGTTTTGCGTCTGATTGAGTGTAGCCACAACAACTCCATTCACAGTCGGCGTATTCACCGTAAGCGCAGTGTTGGGCGCCAAAAGGTTCGTATGGTTCAAGACGTTGAATGCGTCCATGCGGAACTGGAATCTCAGGCCTTCAGCCAGTTTGAAGTCCTTTGAGACCGAGGCGTCGAAGTTCACTTCGCCGGGCGCCCGCAAAGTGTCGCGCGGGACATTGCCGAAGCCGGTTGGAACAATGCGCGTTCGAACGCCGCCAATGGCGTTAGTGGAAAGTTCGGGTCGGTTGCAGGCATGAGATATTGTACAAATGTGAATCCTGTGTTCACCGTCGTATGCGTCAGTATGAGGTGGCTGGGGTCTCCGTTCGGGCGCTGATTGGCGCCTGGAATCCCTTGGTTTTGGGTGATGTTTACGGGCAGCCCGGTGTGTCCCACGAATACAGAGGAGATGTGCCAGTCGCGCAGCCACCACGGGCCCGGGATTGTGTAGGTGGCTGCGACATTCATGGTGTGCTTTACATCGATGGTGCTGACAGCCCGGTCGGCCCTGCGAAGCGCAACGTCCGACGGGTATTGTGCGTTTGCCGTTCCGTTGGGAGCGGAGAAGTTATAGATGGTGCTACCGTCATCGAGACTCTTGGCAAACGTGTAGTTGGCGGTAAGGGCGAGATGCTTGTTGAATCGGCGGCGAAGCGAGGCCTGCAGGGAATTGTAGCTTGAGCGTCCAACGTCATTATTATTTGCGAAGGTGCCCAATTGAGGAAACGGCCTTGCCAACTGGGTTGTCAGGTTGTTGTTGGCCAGGGTTACGGCATCCACCTGCGAGAGCGGCACGTTGTTTTGCCCAATACCGTCAGGAAGGTGGCGTGCGATATTCCCAAGGTAGTTGACCTCCAGCGTAAGAGCGAACGGCAACTGGCGTTGAAAACCGACGTTCCATTGCTGTATAAGCGGAATGTGGCGGAGATCGGCAAGCGATGTACCGATTCCGTTGATTGGAGTTGCAGGCGTCGCGCCCGCGAGAATGGCAAAGGGATTGCTCAAATTTTGCGCCGCTGTGAGCGGGAGACCCTGCGAGAGCGAGAAGGGCTGAGCGATTGCTGTTCCCAGGTTGGCGAAGTTGCCGGTCACATCATAACCAGGAAAGGCGATTTGACCACCCAGGTTTTGGAAGATGGTCCCGTAGAATGTACCGTACGCGGCACGAAAGACGGTCTTGTCTGTGATGGCGTAGGCCAGGCCGATACGCGGGGAGAAGTCGAGCTTCGGTGTATTGATGTTCAGCGAACGCGACGTCCCATTTTTATCGGCCGCCAGCAAATTTCCAGTAGCCGGGTCAAAACGGCTATAAACGTTGTTGGCGATTACCATCGGCGACTCGTACTCGTAGCGGGTCCCCACATTGATGGTCAACTTCGGCGTAACTCTCCAGTCATCCTGGAAGAAGACGCCAAGGTTGAAGTTTCGCCGGCCGGTTTCGGGCATGGGCAACTGATAACTGGCGGTCTTGATCTTGCCGAGGAGAAAATCGGCAATTCCCGTGTTGGCATTGCCAGCGTTGCCATGGTTCGTGATGGAGCCGTCGAAAGACATAGTCCCTTCAGGACTGGCGGAGGGATTGAAGGAGTTGAACTCGTTCTTGCGGAGTGACCCGCCAAACTTGAAAGTGTGAGGACCAAACGTCTTGGTGACGGTGCCAAACTCGGTGAACGTATTCGTGATATTCACCTGATTCGTGTTGGTATCCGCTCCAATGTTGGTAAAACCAGGGCTGGTAATCTGGGGCGTCTGATCCAGGGGCAGCGAGGCAATTCCAAGCTGCTGGGCTGCATTCATGCCGGCGCCAGGCGGGTTGCGGAGCACGACGTTGCGAGTAAAGCCAAAGTTCACATCCATGACCAGTGTCGGACTCCACACCCGAGTGTAGTTGATGGAGGGCAGCCATGCATTGTTGCAGGTGCAATCCCATGTCGTGTTGAACAAAGGATTGCTCCAGGAGACTGGGTTTGGCGTCGCGGTAGTGAAGCGGTAGACGTTAATGCTCAGCCGGTCATTGGCTGTAAGTTGCTCATCAAGACGACCTACAATCCTGGCGCGGTGGCCTGAGTTGTTTTGCTGCGAGACCCAGTTGCCGGTAAAGCGATTGTTCACCGGGTCGTACGTTCCGGGAGCGTTCGGCAGTGGCAGCAGGGCAAGTATTTTCGCGGCCGCGGGATCAATGGGGCCAATCTGGTTATTCACGAACGCCGGTGAAGCCGTTCCGGTGGGCTGAAAGATCCTCTGCGCAGTACGGGGCTTGCCGTTGGCGTCGGTTGTAGCAAGAGCGGCCGAGAGGTCACCCGCGCGCTGCGCGGCGGTAGGAACGGTAAACGCGAGAACAGTGGAGCTGGGCTGGACCGTGCGGTCGTAGTTGAAGAAGAAGAAGGTCTTTTTATGGCCGTCGTAGACGTGGGGAATACTAACCGGACCTCCGATGGCCCCTCCCTCCTGGAAAAAACGGTCTCTGCCGCGCGGGAGGAACTTCCCCGGGCGCTTGGGATCGGGAGTGCGCTTGTTGAAGAATGAGTTGGCGTCAAGGGCCTCATTGCGCATCAGAAAGTAACCGCTGCCATGATAGGCATTGGTGCCGGAGATGGTATTTACCGAGATCACGGCGCCTGAAGTGCGGCCGTATTCGGCCGGCGCATTGGTGGTGAGGGCGCGGAATGAATCCACCCCATCCGGCGAGGGCAGAGTGACCGGAGTTCCTGTCGAGGCAATGATCGTAGAAACGCCGTTCAGCAGGACTTCCGTGTTCAGCGTACGGCTGCCGTTGATCGAGAGCTGTGAGGTACTCGGCGTATTGGCCGCACCCCCGTACGCGGCGCCAGGAACAAACGCCAACAGGTTTTCCGTGTCGCGTCTTTGCAATGGCAAATCCTGGACTTCGCTCGGGGTGACGAGGGTCGAGACATTAGATGTACCGCGGTCCAACTCCTCACCCTTGGATTCGACCGTTACCGTCTGGTTGCTCTGGCCCATCTGCAAAGTGATGTTCACCTGCGTGACCTGCGCAACGGCGGCGACGAGATTGTCGATGACGGACTGCTTGAGCCCCTGCGCAGTTACCGTAATCCGGTAGGTACCGGGAATGACCTGCGGCGCCACGAACGCGCCAACGGAGTCACTCTTGCCGCTGAAGACAGTCACACCGGTATCTTGATTGACGATAAGGACCTGAGCATCGGGTACGACGGCCCCTGACGGATCCAGCACTTGGCCGCGAATGGTGGCATTGGTGTTTTGCGCATACGCCACGCCAGCAACGAAAAACAAAACCGCCAGAATACAGTATCCGGCCAGGCCGAAGACGATCGCTGCCGTCCGGTTCCGCAGAATGCCTCTGGCCCGATTTAAACCCGTAGTTATCTGGGTGAAATTCATAAAAATCCCCTCCATAGGAATTGCAAGTTATAGTTTGTTGCACTGTACTTCCACGAACGGCGCGTGTCAAGCATGAACTCTTTAGACAAACGATTGTTTACTGATGTTTAGAAAACGTTTTCAAGGTCTTTGTGTATGCGGCAAGCTGCGATATGATTTTGTATTGAGTGGACATGAAAAAGTTCAGATTTCTAGTTGCTCTTACGACCCGAGATAACGACTATCAGCAGGAACAGGAGGCAGCGGCTCGAGAGACGGCCCGGCGCCTTGGCGTCGATGTGGAGATCATCGATGCAAATAACGATCCCATCAACCAGAGTCAGCAGTTGCTGCAATTCGTGCAATCGGCAGCAGGGCGTCCCGACGCCATTATCACCGAACCGGTTGGGGGGACCGCACTGCCCACCGTGGCCCGCGCCGCTGTGGATGCTGGAATCGGATGGGTTGTGCTCAATCGTGAAATCGATTACGACATCGCGGCAATTCGCCGCATCCGCAATGTTCCGGTCTTCCGCATCACTTCAAACCACGAAGAGATAGGCCGAATCCAGGGAAGGCAGTATACGGCGCTCTTGCCCAAAGGCGGTTCGGTCCTTTATGTAGAAGGTCCATCCAATAGTTCGGCTGCGCGACAGCGAACGGCCGGCATGTACGAAACCAAGGCGGCAAATATCCAGATCAGGACGCTAAAAGGCGAGTGGACTACGGAAAGCGCTCAGCGCGCGGTTCAGGCCTGGTTGCGTCTCTCCACTTCGGCCAAAGCGCAGATTGATTTGATAGGCTGTCAGAATGATGCCATGGCGCTGGGCGCGCGCAAGGTATTTCAAGAGTTGGCCAATGCCGCCGAGAGAGCGCATTGGGTGAGCCTGCCCTACACGGGCTGCGATGGCCTTCCCCAGGGCGGGCAAAAGTGGGTCCGCGAGGCTTTGCTGGCTGCAACGGTTGTGGTTCCAGCTAACACCGGACTCGCCATCGAAATGCTGGTCAAGCAATTGGCCGCAAGATCAGGCAAAGAGTAGCCGGAACCGCTCCGGATATTTTCACCCGCAAGCTCTGCAACATCTTCTGAACGTCTAAACAGTGAGAGTCAATTGACTGAAGTCCTTGTGCGTGAGATCAGAAGTCCATACAAAAACAAACGTTTGTCTATTCTTTGGACCATTGACTGAGAAATCGATCCGCTATATGCTCTGTAGCCGTGTAATTATGTATAAGGATAGCAGCCAGTCAGGCAGTCACCTGGAGGAGGCTCACCAGGACTACACGAATGAGCACCTGAGCTCAAACCTGAGCACGAAACGCAAGCCCAATCATCAGCCTACAGCGGTTACCAGTGGTTTGACAAAAGGCGAGACGGTTTCCGGGATAGACGCGATCACTCCCTCGAATGCGGAAATCCTGGATCGGCCAACGAACCAGGAAGAAAGAGCCGAACTTGCCGCCGTGCTTGCAACGGAGACATTCAAGCGGTCTCCGAAGCTCTCCCGTCTATTGAGCTATCTCTGCGATAAATATTTTACCGGCGAAGGAAATGGGCTCAAAGAATACAGCATCGCGGTGGATGTGCTGGGACGCGATTCCGAATTTGATCCCCAGTTAGACGCCGCGGTCCGCGTGGATGCCCACTATCTGAGAAAACGGCTGAAGGAGTACTACGCCAAGGAGGCGCGCGATCACAGAGTCCAGATCGTTATTCCTAAGGGACAGTACATACCGCAATTCTTGCTGTACCCAGAAGCCGGGACATCTCCACAAGCACAGCTCCCGGAGGAAGATGAGGCGGTAACGCCTGAGGGTCTGATAGTAGCAGGGAAGCGCAGCCGGGAGCACCCTGCAATCCACATGTCAAAGCGGCGTTGGCTCGCGCTTGGATTGGCTACGGCTACCGCCGCTGCTCTGCTGTGGATGACGATTGCGCGGCCGTGGCAGCGTCCTGCCAAAAGTGAAAATAGAGTTCAAAATGGAACCACTGGAGCCGCCGCTTCACATGCAGTAACTGGCGTGCGAAACACAGCGGTTCCTCCTGCTCCCTTAAGCACAGAGTCTGAGGCCATACGCATTTTGGCCGGGGAGCACAGCGGGAACTATGTCGATAAGACTGGCCGCGTTTGGTTCTCTGACCGTTACTTTACCGGCGGCA
>QIAW01000175.1:2311-4621 GCA_003225655.1 Acidobacteriota bacterium | reverse complement strand
TCTATTCCGGCAATACGGACCAAGCCGTAATCTATGTCAGCCCGTCGGTCATAGATCATCTTCCTGCGGCGATACGCCCGCATATCTGGCAGAGCAGCCAACCGTTCTTTTTAGATATCAACCGCTGGGTCTATGGCGAGCTCAATGTGCCCGTCTATCCGGAGCCCCGCATTTACCGAAGGGTCGCGGAGCAAATTTGCACCTTGGCCGGGAACTCGTCAGATATCAGGCTCAGGATACTGAAGAAGCCCAATCCATTCAGCGGACTTCGAAAATCTGAGTACTATGACTGCGATCACCTGGATGCAATCCCCTGACGAACGCTTTCAATGAGCGCTCCCGCTACCACACCTTGCACACCTTTTCCGGCGCCTTCGTCATGGGCTGGTCCTGTTTGCACGAGAAGGCCTGAGAGAACTGCGGCATGTTGACCACCACGCCATTGACGCGGTACTCGGGCGGCGAGTGCGGATCGGTCAGAGCTCTTACCCGCATATCTTCCGGACGCTCATTGGCACACGCCCATTGCGCGAAGCCCACAAAGAAGCGCTGCTCTGGAGTGAGGCCTTCCACTGGCTGTAAGTTCCTCTCTTTAGTGGCGTCTTTCCAGGCCATGTAAGCCAGCAGTTCGCCGCCGAGGTCGGCCACGTCTTCACCCAGGGTCAGCTTGCTGTTGATGTGGATATCATCCACAACCACGTACTGCGCGTACTGGTCGGCAACGCACTTGGTGCGCTCCTCGAATTTCTGGCGGTCATCCTTCGTCCACCACTCGCTCAAATTGCCCTTGGCGTCGAACTTGCTGCCTTGATCGTCAAAGCCATGAGTCAGCTCGTGGCCAATGGTTCCTCCGGTGTTTCCGTAGTTGGGAGCGTCGTCGATTTTGGCATCATAGAGCGGGGGCTGCAGCACACCCGCGGGAAAGTTGATGTCGTTCATCTGCGAGTTGTAATAAGCGTTGACCGTCGGCGGCGTCATGCCCCACTCGCCGTGGTCCACCGGCTGTCCGACTTTGTTCAGTTCGCGCCGCCGCTCAAATGCATTCGCGCGCTGCACGTTGCCAAGAAGATCATTGCGGGCAATCTTCACCGAACTATAGTCGCGCCATTTGTCGGGATACCCAACCTTGTTGCGGATGCTGTGCAGCTTGGCCAGCGCCTGTTGCTTGGTTTCAGCGCTCATCCAATCCAGGCCGCGGATGCGCTGCTCCATCGCGTCTTCGATGCGCTTCACCATGTCGCGCGTGCTGGCTTTCAGCTCCGGCGAAAAAACCTTGGCCACGTAGGCTTGTCCCAAGGCCTCGCCAAGATCGCTGTCGGTGTAGCGTACGCAACGGCGCCAGCGGGGCTGCTGCTCCTTGGCGCCACGTAGATACTTAGAATAGAAGCCGAAATTTTCCTGGACGAACGCGGAAGAGAGATAAGGCGCGTACCGGTCGGCCACGTGAAAGCGCAGATAGCTCTTCCAGTTTTCCAGGGGCTCGTCCGCGAGCCGGCTGTTGACCTCTTTAAAGAACGTCGAAGGAACGACATTAATGATCTGGAACGGCGGCAGCTTCAACTCGCGGAAATATGACTGCCAGTTGAAATTGGGCGCCAACTGCTCAAGCTCCGCGGGCTTGATCTTGTTCTTCTGCTTATATGGATCGCGCCGCTCGACGCGAGTAAGCGACGCGCTGGCAAGCGAGGTTTCCATGCGCATGACCGTCTCAGCATTCTTCTTTGCTGTCTCGGGACTGTCGCTCAGCAGCTCGAAGATTTTTTGCACGTGCTCGAGGTAACGGGCGCGCGTTTCTTTCGACTTGGCGTCGTCTTTAGTGTAGTAATCGCGGTCGGGCAGGCCGAGTCCACCCTGGTTGAGACCGGCAATCTGCTTCTCGGAATCGTCGGGGTCCTGTCTCGATCCGCTGGAGAATAGCACTCCTCCGCCCAACTGCTCCTGAAGCCGGGCAAGGAGCGGAGCAAGATCATGAGCGGACTTGAGCTGGGCGATGGCATTAAGGTCAGGCTGAATAGCGGCCAGGCCGCGTTTCTCGACCGCCGCTTCATCCATACACGCGGCATAGTAATCGCCTATTTTCTGGTCGAGGCTGCTCGCCGGCGCTTTGCTCAACGCCGCCTGCTCCAGAATGCCGCGCAGAAAGTTCAGGTTGTCCTGATAGAGTTTGCCGTAGACGCTCCACCCTACCTGATCGGGAGGAATAGGATTGCTCTTCTTCCAGCCTCCGCAGGAGTATTGGTAAAAATCCACACAGGGGTCCGCGGATTTATCCATGGACTTGACATCCAGGCTGGGTGAATAAGGCAACAC
>QIAW01000175.1:543-2171 GCA_003225655.1 Acidobacteriota bacterium | reverse complement strand
TGTGAACGGCTCAACTGAGTACCGAGTACTGACAACTGAGTACTGTTTTATCGGGTCATAAGCCAGAGGCGTCCGGCTTCGATCAAGGCGAGAAAAATCCCGAGCGCGAAATACATGTTGCGTGACTGACTCTCTGTCGGCAGCGGTGGACGTGGCAATCCCTTGGCATAAAATATCGCTGCCAGAGCGCGCTCCTGTTGCAGCATGAAATCTGCAATCGGGCGATGAAAAACGGCTATTCCCAACCCCAGGCCCAAGCCCGAGACAAGTTGAAAAAGTTGGTAAGACATTTGGCGACGATGCTAAATTCCAACCAGCTCTGCCTCAATAGGTGAAAGAACTTAATACAGGTCACAGTCTAAGCCCCCAGCTCCAAGGGCGAGACAACTGCCTACCACGGATTTCACGGATCACGCGGATGCAAAACTCACCCGCAGGTGCAACCGCTCGTGAGATGATGCGGGCTGTCTCACTGTGCGGGATAGACAGATGTATAAACGATTTAGTTTTTTAGAATGATCGGGCAGCACTGTTTTATAGTGCTAAAATAACTAGGAGCCTCCGTGTGGATCGTATGCATCCTGCTCTGGAAAGACTGAAGTCGCTGCAAGAGGTTGATCGGGAAATCCAGCGCCTTACTGACGAGATTGCCACCCTTCCGCGCCGCGTAGCTGATGTAGAAGCCAAGCTGGCCAGCACCAAAAGCCAGATCGAACAGGAAAAAAGCAAAATCAAACAGAACGATGCGGCCAAACGCGGCTTCGAATCGGAGATCCAGTCGCTGCAGCAGAAGATTTCCAAGTACCGCGAGCAATCGCTGGACGTAAAGACCAACGAACAATACAAGGCGTTTCTGCACGAAATTGAATTTGCCGAGAAACGAATCTCACGAAAAGAACCTGAAGGCGGCCGAAGCGGAATTCAAGACACAAGGCGCGCTGATTGAAAAAGAAAAAGCCGAAGTCCGCGCCCGCAGCGAAGAAGATGAAAAGGCGCTGGCTGAGTGGCGGGCAAAACGGGGCGAGCTGCGCACGGGAATACCGGCGCAACCGCTGGAGCATTATGACCGCATCCTGCCGGCGCGCAAGACGGCGCTGGCAGAGGCTATCGCCCAGAAGTGCTCGGCGTGCAATGTCATGCTGCGCCCGCAGAAGTACGATGAGATCCGCAGCAATTCCCAGATCATGATTTGCGACTCGTGCAGCCGCTTTTTGTTCTACGATCCAAGCCACGAGCCTCCTCCGGCACCGCCCAAGCCAACACGCAAGCGAAAAAGCAAATCTGAATCAACAGATGGCGTGGAGGGAGAGGCTGCCTTAGACACAGACCAACCCTCGATCAGTCCTTAAGATTTTCTCTGTCAGTTCGAACGGTGAAAGGGGAGAGATTATGTTCCGTCGTTTGAGTTTAATTTCCCTTGCCTGCCTGATACCGCTGGGCGCACTGGCACAACGCAATCCAAATTTTCCTGCCCGCGCCACCCCCTGCGAATTGCAGATCCACGTCTCTTACGAAGACGACCATCCCGCCGAACGGCTGCTGCAGGTCGAGCTGCTGAATTCCAACGGAGGGTCCTCGGGCCAGGCCTTCACCGACGATAGAGGATACGCCGTATTCCAGGCAACTGC
>QIAW01000175.1:0-497 GCA_003225655.1 Acidobacteriota bacterium | reverse complement strand
ACATCAACGTGCGTCGCACGCCATCGAATGCTCCTACCGGCCCCGGCGGCACCGTCGCGGTGGCAGACCTGAATGTTCCCGACGCCGCGGCCAAGGAATTCAAGAAAGCCAATGAGCTGATGGAAAAGAACGACTTGGTCGAGGCACGCAAGCACTTTGACAAAGCAATCAAGATTTATCCTTCATATGCCTCGGCTTATTTCGGCGAAGGTGTGCTGGAATACAAATCCGGGGACAAGCAGAAGGCGCGCGAGGACTTCGAAAAAACCATCACGCTGAATGACCACTTCGTGCCCGCTTATTACAATCTGGCAACCATGGCCATGAAAGACAATGACTACAAACGAGCCGACGAGCTATTGAGCAAGGCCAGCACCGCCGATCCGGTCAATCCTCAAGGGTTGCTGTTGACCGCGCAGGTGGACCTGTTGATGAAGAACTACGATGGAGCAGTTGAATGCGCCAAGCGGCTGCACGCCATGCAGCAGCATCAGTCC
>QIAW01000174.1:4413-8763 GCA_003225655.1 Acidobacteriota bacterium | reverse complement strand
CCAGCACGTGCGCCACAAACAGGTTGTAGCTTTCCCATAAGCGCACCAACAATGACCAATCTACGTCATTGGCGCGCTGTAGCTTGGCAAGCGCGTCTTGTTCGTATCCAGGAAAGATCAACGGACCATCAAGCGCCGCGCGCACGAAGCGTTGATGATTGTTGGTGGCCGAGTCGATCAGGTGTCCGAGGATTTCTTTCTTCGACCATTTTCCTGGTTGTGGACGCTCTGAAGTATCTTTTTCAGAAAGCGATTGCAACGCCCCTTGAGCGTCGTTGACAGTACGCCGCAGATCGTCGGCAATAGCGATAAAAGTCATATTTCCAACAGATTTTTATCACAGATCACATGCGCTTTTGGCGCACAACCGGGGATGAAAATTTAATCTTGTTACTCAATGCCTAATTCCTTCCATTTTTTATCCACGAGCGCCTTGGTCTTTTCGTCCATGAGAATTTCATCGGGCCACGGGCGGTTGAAACCCTCCGATGGCCATTTGCGGGTGGCGTATCTACCGGCCCCAGCGTAAACTGGATATCGCGCTCCGGGTCGATGTGGTTCAGCGCCTTTAACGTGACCTCGGCGATGTCCTGCACGTTCACGTCTTCATCCACCACGATGATGCACTTGGTAAACATGGCCTGGCCCAGCGACCAGATGGCGTTCATCACCTTGCGCGCTTGCCCAGGATAGGACTTCTTGATGGAAACGATCATCAGGTTATGAAATATGCCTTCGACCGGCAGGTTCACGTCTACCAGCTCGGGAATGGTGACACGCATCAGCGGCAGGAAGATGCGCTCTACCGCTTTGCCCATCCAGGCGTCTTCCATGGGCGGCTTGCCGACAATCGTTGTCGCATAAATAGGGTTGCGGCGATGCGTCATTCAGGTGAGATGAAACACTGGATACTCATCCGCCAGTGAGTAAAATCCTGTGTGGTCCCCGAAGGGGCCTTCGGTGCGCAGCTCGTCGAGGTTCACGTAGCCTTCGAGCACAATCTCAGCATTGGCCGGGACTTCTAAATCCACGGTCTCGCCCTTCACCAATTCCACCGGGCTCTGGCGCAGGAAGCCGGCAATCGCCGATGGCAACCGCGACTTCCATCTTGCCTGCCGGACGCTGTCCTTCGGCCAGCACCGACCCCCCGGAAGAGCGCGCCATAATGTCCACAGCAGCCGAGCGCGCAGCACCTGCTGCACCTGCGGCAGTTGCCGCCCGCATGCGCTCACGATAGTGTTCTGCCCCGATCTTCTGCCGCTGCCAGTGCATGCCTGCGGTGCACTCGTCGTAAACCTGCATGCGATACATGCCCACATTGCGCTTCCCAGTCCTCGGATCGCGGGTCACCACGCACGGCAGGGTGATAAAGCGACCGGCGTCTTTGGGCCAGCATTGCAGCACCGGCAAATCGAGCAGCGAGAAATTATCTTTCTTGATGACCTCTTTGCACGGACCAGAGTTGACGATCTTAGGAAAGAACTTGCCCAGGTCGGCCAGCATAGGCAGCATCTTGATCTTATCCAATATGCCCTGAGGCGACTTCACATCCATAAACTGGTGGATGCGCTCCGCCACGCGGTCGAGGCGATCAACCTCGAGCGCCAGGTTCATACGCCTCGCCGAGCCGAACTGGTTAATCAAGACCTGTGCACCCGGGTGTCCTTTGACGCTTTCAAAGAGCAGCGCCGGCCCCCCGGGAGTCATGCCGGGCAGATTACCTGGGCGTCCGCTCTTGGAGACACGGTCGGTGATCTCAGTAATCTCAAGGAGTGGGTCCACTTCGACTTTTATGCGCTTGAGCTCGCCGGCGCGCTCAAGGGCGGCAATGAAGTCTCTAAGGTCGGTGTAGGCCAATGTCTTCTCCAGAGTAAGCGACGATTATAAACACTCCGCCCGTGTGGCACCCAACTCTGCGGCTTGCGCTCACATCCAATGTCGTCAGTCGCAAGTTTCGTCGAGGACTCCAATCCAATGGCTCATCAGTACCAGGTGCAAGACCGCGATTTTCAGGAACAGCGACATATACACGCACTACTTGAACTGACGCTCTCGCCGGCCAAGGCGGGTAAGACAGTTTCGTACGTAGGCTCTCTTCTCCCGGAGCAACGTCGCGAGTTCCTGGATATTGCCAATTCACATCACGTGGTCCTGCGCTCGCTGCAGCCGGTCTTTCAGCAAGCTACATTGGCTGGAAATACAGAGCTGGCTGATTGGGCCAAGACGGCCATAGAGAAAGAGGATTCCCGCATCAGCACCGCGCTGCGTTACTTGCATGAGATTTGTACCGAGGTGGAATCTGCAGGCTGTCCGGTGACGGTGATGAAGTCCCTCGACCATTGGCCCGACCTGGGCAACGACCTGGACCTTTATTCTTCCGCCGACATTCGCAGCATAAGACGCGTGCTGTCGGAAAGATTCAAAGCCCGCAGCGAAGCGCGGAGTTGGGGTGACCGCCTTGCCGGCAAATGGAACTTCGTCATTCCGGGACTGCCGGAATTGGTGGAATTTCATCTCAAGCGTCTGGGACAAACCGGCGAACACAGAGGCCTGGCACAGCGCTTTGTTACCCGGCGCATGGAAAAAGAAGTTGGCGGGATGAAGTTTCATGTGCCCGCTCCCGAGGAGCGAATCGTGGTGGCCACGCTGCAACGTATGTACCGCCATTTCTATTTTCGGGTGTGCGACATCGTGAACAGCGCGATGCTGGTGGAATCAGGCTCGCTGGATTTCTTTGAGCTGCGCCGGGCCACTGAGGCGGCGGGTATCTGGGAAGGCGCGGCAACCTTTCTGGTCATCGTCTCCGATTACGTGCGCCGTTACCGCGGATACAATCTGAACCTGCCTCGGCTGGTCTATGAGGCCGCACCCTTCGGTGGAGAGAAGATCCTCATTCGCGAGCGCTTTCTGCGCGTGCCCATCATGCCTGAGGGCGCCAAGCTCTTTACCCGCGAAATTACCCATGTCGCCCTGCGAGGAGACCTGCCTGCCACGTTAAGGCTTAACCTGCTGCCTCCGCTGGCATTGGCGGCTGCGGTTGCGTATAAGCTCACGGGAAGTGACAAGGGCGTTTGGTAACAGCAGCCAGCAATACAGCGCTCACTGTTGTTGCTGCTCATATTGTGAGCGATCGGCTGGGGCGGTCGCGATGGGCCTTGATTGGATCACCGTCGCCGGAGCCAATTCCTCAGGTAAAGGCTTGTCAACAGTAGACACGCGCTGAGCTCACTTGCTGCCTCTCCTTTGTACACTCCCCGGGTTGGGCGAACGTCGATCTTTTGCCACTCATGGCTGGGAATAATGCGTGGCAGCAGATCGTTGGGGAAAATGCGTTCGGTCCCTTCTTTGTTTCCCTAGGCCGTGAAGGTAATGCCCTGATGCAGGAACGATAGATCGGCAGCCTGTTGGCTCTTGCGCAAATCTTCCGCGGGAAGCTGCAATAGCGTGCGATAGAGCGCCTGATAATGCGGACGAGGCACGCCCGATGGGGTGAACATCTCGTCGTAGGCCTGGCCAAACTGATAGTTGGGAAAGGGGAATTTGGGCAAAGATGGCGTGCCGCCATACGGCAGCTATTTCTTGGAATCTACGAAATAAGCGAAAGCCCAAGCTAAGTCCAATTGAAATTATCTATAGGAAGTATGAGTTTTTTGGGGTCGCAATTGCAGAGAAGTAGTTTCGCAGAAAGAGAGAATGGAGCGGGAGACGGGGATCGAACCCGCGACATCAAGCTTGGGAAGCTTGCGTTCTACCGCTGAACTACTCCCGCCCACGATACCAGCTTAAGTTTAGCACCAAGACACAAGCATTCCATGTTTCCTGAGATTCTGCCATGAACACGCTTCACTTCTTATTCAGCATCATGGACCATCCGGGCGGATTCAGTGGAATGGTGAGACTCGATCCCTTCGGCAATTCGGAGAATTCCTGAGCATACGCCGCAAAGTGCAGGTCGGTGAAGACAGGATAATGCCAGTCACGCACGACACCTACACTCATGACCAGAAGCGCCGCCAACGCGATTCCTCTGAAGATACGAGGGTTGCGATCGCCAGCCATCCAGAGCAAGGTAGAAATAAAAGCTAGCATCGGCAAGAACCAATAGCGAACTCCCCACGCGGACAGCAGTGCCAGCCACTTAGGCGGAGCCGCCATGGGATTCAATAGCGCTGCAACCAAAACCACACTCGCGAAGACCACGAAGAGTTTCAGCTCCCAGTTTGCTTTCCAGACTGCATAGACAAAAACCGCGACTCCGGCAATAGCAATCAGCACCGCATAGAGCGCATAAGAATGGCGATATGGAAGATTGTTTTTACCTGCGAGAGCGGCCATAAACACTTGCGAGGC
>QIAW01000174.1:0-4323 GCA_003225655.1 Acidobacteriota bacterium | reverse complement strand
GCAAAGCACCGGCCGCCAGCATGAGGAGTAGAGTGAGCGTCCACTTGGAGCGGCGTTTCCATCCCCACATGATGGCGGCAACCGGCAAGAGCATAATGGCGAATGGCCCGGTCAGCGCACTTAAACAAATGACGCAAACATCGAAGCACCGCCACCACAGCAAGCGCGCGGGTTCGGCCAAAACCACCAGGCAGGCCAGCAGCGCCAGATGCCATTGCGTGTTGGTAATGTTGGCATTGATTTCAAAGCTGTTGGGCAGAGCCAGGTACAGAAAGCCCAGCAGCGCTCGGCTGCGGAACGTTGCCAGAGATGCAAAACGGGAGGAGAAAAAGAAGCTAACCGGCAGAATCTGAAGAAAAATAGCAATCAGATTAAAAAGTAGAGGCGCGGCGGAAAATGGAAGCAGTTGCGCCAGCGCGGCTGCGAGTCTGGGGAGAGTACAAAAATATCCGGTCTCAGGCTGCAACAGCATTCGCCATCCGCCCAGGTTGTGCGCCTGGGCATACCACAAGGCGCCATCTTCCGCCCAGAACTGAGGATTAAAGACCGCGTCAGGCCGGCGCGAAATCACCAGCAGCGCTGCCGCCAGAAAAACTGCGGCGTGCCGCCATGGCGAGAAGGCCGTTGCACTCGAGCCGGTTTCAGTCCGCACTGCTGTTTGTGGATTAACTTCTGCACTCATCAGCAAGACGATTTCGCTCTGTTCTCGATTTGCATGAATTATACATTTAAGAGAAAGAAAGGTTCGGCTGCACAAAAATAACAATTCGATGTAACCTCGTTGCGTGTTCTTTCCACAATTCCAGCATCGCTTTACGGTCGTAGCCCTGTTTTGCCCGCTGCTGTTCGGCTTCCCGGCTCAGGCACAACAGACCGTCGCCGTGCGGAAGAATGCGAAGAACATCACTGCTCGACTTCTGCAAAAAGCGATTCGTACGGGCATGGCCGGCAGGTCTGGAGCGGCCCTCGTGGTTGAAGTTGAGTCGAGCAAGATCATCGCGCGGCAAGGAATGCAAACCGCGGCGCGCAGAGTAGTTACGCCGGGCTCTACGGTCAAGCCGTTTGTGCTGATGGCTTTGCTCAGGTCTCAAAAGTTGAAGAGCGATGATGTTTTTTTCTGCCGCCGTACTCTGCGAATAGCCGGCAAGCGTATGGACTGCACTCATCCGGAGCTAGCCGCACCTCTTCACGCGGAAGAGGCGCTGGCTTACTCATGCAACTCGTACTTTGCCGCCATGGCGGAGCGCATCAGTGCCGCCGAGCTGGCCTCTGAATTCCACCGTGCCGGATTCGCCTCACCCACCGGCTGGGCGCCGAACGAAGCCACGGGGACAGTAAAGGAGACGCAAACACCGGAGCAGCGCCAGCTTCAGGCTCTGGGAGAAGAAGCTGTGAAGATCACTCCGTTGGAGTTGCTGGCCGCCTACCGCTCGCTCGCTCTGAAACTCCAAAGCGGCGATAAGACCTGGGATGTGATCTACCATGGGCTCCAGGATTCGGCCACATACGGCATGGCGCATGGCGCCGCGCCCCAAGGTTACAACGTGGCAGGAAAGACGGGCACCGCGAATTCCTCGGCGTCCGCTTTGACCCATGGGTGGTTCGCCGGCTACGCGCCGGCAGAAAAACCCGAGATTGCCTTGGTCGTGTATTTGGAGCATGGCCGTGGATCCGATGCAGCAGCAGTGGCGCAAACGATTTTCGCCGCATATGGCAGAGTGAAGGGCCGTTGATTGATGCGAGTCGCAATCTCAAAATTGCGTAGGGAGTCAGTGTATGTGGGCAGACCAGCCGATCAGTCGGGCGCAAAACCGCCGAACAACGGAAATGCCGGTTCCATGCTTGCTTCTGTTGCTGAAATGCGGGCGCATCAATGCACAGTCGTCCGATGTGCAAGACGTCAAAATCCGCCTTTATTCGCTGCAATCTGTTAAAACGATTGCGCTCTCACCGCTGGAAAATGCCTTATGGAAACCCTGTGCAGGCTGCCGCCCCCGGCCGTTGCCGGCGCCGGTCACCTTAAAGGCATCCGGAAATCAATTGCAATTTAGGAATCCCCAAAATCCGAGTGCGAAAGCCGGTAACTCTCGTTTGACAAGCGCATTTTATCTAACGGGCAAATATCGCGTGCAGGTTTCCAGGGAACGTCCTCTCGAAAACCGCTACCCAGTGAAGGTCACGGCCAGGAACGGAATCCTTACTGTGATTCTCAGCATGCCGTTGGAAGACTATGTCGCCGCAGTCCTCGCGGGAGAAAGCAGCAATTTTCAGTCAGACGAGGCGCTCAAAGCCATGGCGGTTGCGGCTCGGACCTATGCTGTCCGCTTCCGCGGCAGGCACAAGACCGAGCACTTCGACTTTTGCGATACCACCCACTGCCAGGACATGCGGCTCGGCGCCGTGACTGACCGCCAGCGTGCCGAAGTGGAGGCCACCGAGGGCGAGTTGCTGTGGTTCGAAGGTTCGCCGGCCGCGACGTATTATCACCAGAATTGCGGTGGTACTACGGCGTCAGCGCATGAGACCTGGCCGGGAACAAAGGCCGATTACCTCGAGGTGCGCGCCGATTCTTATTGCCTGCGCAGCGAGCATGCACGCTGGGAGTCACGCATCAGCAAAGCCGATCTGAACTCGGCGTTGCTCAAGGCTGGCGTGCAGGTTTCCCCGGATTGGCAGTCACTCCAAGTGGATTTACGCAACCGCAGCGAACGAGTGCAGCTTCTGGACGTTATCGGTAAAGATGGAAAACTGGCCATGAAACTTTCCGCTTCAACCTTGCGTTTTGCAGTGGGGCGCGCGCTGGGATGGAATCAAATTAAGAGTGATCTCTACGACCTGAAAGCTAGTGGCAATGACCTTCTTTTCTCCGGCCGCGGTTCCGGCCATGGCGTCGGACTGTGCCAGGAGGGCGCGGACGCTATGGGACAACACGGCAAGAACTATCGCGAGATCCTCGCCTTCTATTTTCCCGGCACGGCATTGGGAGTCTCTGCTCAAGGACTGAGCTGGCACCTGCTGCACAGCGAACAACTGGATTTGCTTACAACGAACGCGAATTCCGATGCAGAAATATTAAATCCAGCCGGGCGGATACTTCATAAAGCTCAGGGCAGTAGCGGATTAACATTAAAACTTCATCCAATACTTAAGATCTATCCGACCTTGGCCATCTATCGCGATTCCACCGGAGAGCCTGGCTGGGTCGCGGCCAGCACTCGCGGCAACACCATCCGTTTGCAGCCATCGCAATTGCTGCAGCAAAAGGGGGTACTCGACTCTACCTTGCGGCATGAGTTCCTGCACCTGTTGGTGGAAAGCAATACCCATGCTTCCCTTCCGCTGTGGTTTCGTGAGGGGCTGGTGTTGTATCTGGCGGATGACAGCGGCCGCCCAGCGGCGGCTGTAACACTTGCTCCTGATGCAATGGAAGCAGCCTTGCAAAATCCTCAAAACCGCGAGCAGATGCAACAGGTCTATGCCTCCGCAAAAACAACCGTAGCTAACATGGTTACCCGCTGGGGCAAAGCTGAGGTCGTGGGATGGTTAAGCCGGGGCATCGCTCCCGGCGCTCTCCCCGCCCCTTCCAGCAGTCGCTCCACTACCCAAACGACCCAACACTGACGTAAGCATTAGCCATGCAGTGACAGCGAATGCCCATGCAAGCGCAAAACGCACCGCCATGCTTAGATTTTCAAGTATGAGCGACGAGAGCTCCGGAGCCCAATGTGCAATCAGGTTAGGAAGATAAATTCCCAGTAACGCCAAAACACAGAACCAGGCCCAATACGAGAACTTGCCCACAGTTTGTTTCCAGGCTTTCAGACTCGAACCAAATGCAGAGAGGCCGTGGCCGGCGAATTGAACCGCAAAAGGCAGCAGCAGCGCCGGAATGAGCACATACAGAACCAGATTGACTGCCCAGTTGACCACCGAATCCACTGTATCGAGGCTAATGCTGCGCCGCAGGAAGGCCGGCATGATGCTGCGCAGCCAGGAGGCAAAAGCATCAGTATCCGTTGCCTTGCCTGCCAGTTGTAACACAATGCAGATCAGCACTGCGAAGATTGCACTCCACAAGGCGAAGGCAACCAGGTGGCGACGTCCGGTCTTGAACCCAGCCGAAATCGAACCTTCGCCCGTCCCCCGTATTGCCAGAAAGAACGCGAGCGTGCCGGCGTGCAGCCACAGGGCCGCGGCCACGAGAACCAGAGCAGCTACGGTGGCAAATAACAGTTGCCAGGCGCTGGCATCGGGAACTTTCAACCACAGGACTGCACCCGTAAGGATGGCGGCATTCACAACGAAGTGCAGCAGCCAAAGCCG
>QIAW01000173.1 GCA_003225655.1 Acidobacteriota bacterium | reverse complement strand
ATTGTGAGCGGATGCATGCATTTCCTGCTGCTAACGATGGTTGCGATCGCAAGCGCCTCAACAGGGGAGTAGGCCTGGTTGCAGTCATGGCGATCTATGCTTTTATGGCCTATGTGAGTTTGAATCCTGCTTCGCCTGGTCGAGGGGGTATGTACCGCAAACACTTTGATTTGCAGGGGTTTCGATGTTTGGTTGCTTAACGGCAAGAAAGGACGAAAGTTCTCAAATCGTCTGCCCGTCCCGACCATTTCTTTTCAGCTTAAGCTTCCCCGATTCCTGGTGATCTTCGACCGATCCTTCGCTTGCGCTCAGGATTTCGCCTGCGGGCTCCCGCTTCGGTCACGCCAGCAATACGGCTCAAGTTCAAATCTGCCCGTTCTGACTATTCTTCTGAATGGCTTTGTGAAACTCGACAAAGGCGCGCCTTATCTGGATAAGAATTGAAACGGGCCCTTGCGTGCTCGGATTTCCTGCAGTTGACCGATCTCGGGGAACGATGCTGGGGCAAGCAGTGTGTTTATTTGCGGTTGAGACTTTGCTTGGATCGCCTGCACGAACATCTCGAGTGCAACACCGGTGACTGGCCGATTCAACACTGAAGCCGCCAGCAGTCCCTTGCGGACCCATTCCTGTCCAGCTCCGGGCGAATGATCAACACCGGTGAACAGCAGGTCAATCCAGTGGGCGCGGGCTGAGCCGGTCAGTTCGTCAAAAGCCCGCCGGGCTCCCATGGCCATGGCATCGTTTTGCGCAGCCACTAGCGCCGCCGGCGTTGTCTCAGATGTGCTGAGTCGCAGCCATGCGCTCACCGCCTTGTATCCGCTCTCCTCGCTCCAGTTACCCGGCAAGGTCCTTACCTCAACGTTCGACGGCTTGGCCGACTGCATCCCGCTCAAGCGCTGCTGTGCTATTGAGTAATTTGGACCAAGAATGTACAACACCAGGCCGCCCTGGGGAAGCAGCACGCCGAACTGCTGTCCCTGGATTCGCCCAATCTCTTCCTGGTCCATGCCTACACAAAAGATCGGCACGCTACAGCTCTTGCGCAGTTCAGCGATGTAATCATCCGCGCGGTTCAGAAGCGTCCATCCAATACCCTTTGCGGTAGCATGGCGCGCCACTTGCACCATGTTTGTGCCCACAGGAGAACACAGAATTCCGTCTGGCCGGGAATCGCTTGCTGATGATTGAATTGCCTTTAGCAATTGTTCGCCCTGCTTAATCGCGTCATTCGCCGCATAAACGATTTCTACCTCAACACCGAGACGATCGGCCGCATCCTGAGCAACAGTTGCAAGCAACCGTTGGTACGGACTTTCCTGCATCGAGAGCGAAATAAGAAATTTGGATTTTTTCATCAGATGGGACCAAGCTTTCCCGCCCATCATACTCATTGCTTCCGCGGAATCAAGACAATTTGAGGTCCTGGTGTTGGTCCATATGAGGCGAACTTGCTGGCTCTGCCGTTGCATCATCACGGGAATTTCCCGATTTGGCGCTATAGGATGGATGGACTACCCAGCTCTTGAATTGTGAGGAAGCGAGTAAAGATGAGGCAACGAGTAAAGATCGTTTTCAGAAACAAACGGGTTGGAATTTCTCGGGAAAGCTTATTCCAACCCGTTTCAAACAACTGCGTTTGCTTCAGTGGGAATCCCGGTCGCCATCACGGTCACGATCGCGGAAGCGGTCATCGCCGTCGCGGCCTCTATACCGGTCATGATCGCCGTCGCGGTCACGGCTCTGGAAGCGGTTGCGGTCCCCGTCACGATCCCTAAAATTACGGTCATCGCGGCCCCAGTCGCGATCGTTGCGCCATTGATGGCCGTAGCCACTCCAATAGCCGTGGTACTGGTTCCAGCAACGCTCGCGTTCGCGGTTCAGGTCGCGGCGCCGGTCGTTCGCCTGGTGGCTATAGTAGCCACGGTCTTCGATGGCATCTCGCAACCTGTATTCCGCCCGTTCAATGCGAAGCTGGCAGCTTCTTCGGTCTTCCGCTTGCGCGCGCGGCGCCGCGGCAAGAAAGCAGAGCGCTCCGAAAGTTGCGGCCAGGGTCATTCTTTTCCCGAAGTTTGCAAAACTGAATTGTGTGTTCAAGGGTTTCTCCTCCCGTTCTCCACCCACACTCATTAAGATGCGAGCTCCTGTTTCCAGAGCTACGGAAAGAGAATTAAGGCCTTGTAAAGTTTTACTGAAAATTTGATGAAGGCGCAGGAAAAATAAACACGGCTCGAGATCGACGCTGTCTAAGGACGCAAGGGAAAAGGTGCTTTCCTAATACGGGAACGGCTCGATCTTCCAGCGCTCAAACACCTTGGCATCTCTGAACAACTGGAAGAGACCGGCATCGATCTCGCCATCTTTGACGGCGAAGCCCAGAATCTCCAGGGCGCGGTCGAGGCCGACGGCTTTTTTGTAGGGGCGGTCCACCGCCGACAGCGCGTCGAAAATATCGGAGATGGTCATGATGCGGGTCTGCACCGGAATCTCGGGGGCGCTGAGCCGGTAAGGATATCCCTTGCCATTCAGTTTTTCGTGGTGCGCGCGGGCAATTTCGGGAATGCTGCGGATTTCCTTGGTCCACGGGATCTGCTGCAAAAAGTTGAAGGTATGGATCACGTGCGATTCAATCTGCAGCCGCTCGGCATCATCCAGCGATCCCTTACGGATGGAAAGCAGCTTGATCTCTTGCGGGTCGAGCAGCGGGGACTCCGCGCTCTCATAATCTTTGTAATGCCGCGCGGCGATCTCGTTCAGGACTTCAAAGCTGCCATCGGCGAGGATGGTGGGCTCGTTGGCGCTGAGAATAATCTGGAACCATTGATCCACCTCGGCCAGTTGCGCCGAAAGTTCCTGATCGAAGGCCGGCAGCTTGGCCAGATATTCTTCGCGTCCTTTTTCTAAAACGTAGTCGAGCCGCGCGCGCAGCGTCTCGGTTTCCATGCTGCGCTTGACGAACTGGAAGCGCTGCCTGATCACGTCGAGCTGCGCCGGATAAAGTTTCTTGGCCTTGACCAGCACCTCTTCGCGCACGCCTACTTTGCCGAAGTCGTGCAGCAGCGAGGCATAGCGGATCTCTTTCATCTCGCTGCGTGAGAAGCGGATGTCTTTGTAGGGGCCGCTATCCACGCGGTCCACGGCCTCGGCCAGCGCCACTGTCAGGTTGGCAACGCGGAAGGAGTGTCCTGAGGTGGTGGGGTCGCGCGATTCGATGGCCACAACCGAGGCGCGCACAAAACCTTCAAACAGCCGTTGGATGGCTTCGTACAACTGGCTGTTCTCATAAGCCACGGCCGCCTGGCTGGCAAGTGAGGCCACAATCTCCTGCTGCCGTAGGGTGAACGGGCCCACCTGGTCGGTCACCATGGCTACCGAAACCAGCTTGGTCGCGAAGACGCGCTTGGAATTGATAAGCTGCACCACGCCCACCACGTCGCCTTGCTGGTTCTTCATGGGCACGGCGAGGATGGACTTGGTGCGGTATCCGGAATCTTCGTCAAACTTGCGGTTGATGGTGTAGGGAACGCCGCTGGGCAGGTGGTAGGCGTCTTCAATATTGACCGGCAATCCGGTGAGCGCCACGTAACCGGCGATGGATTTCTCGTCGATCTCCATCGTGACCTCGCGGAAGGGCACGGCCACAGAATCATTCTGCGCCAGCTTGAAGCGCAGGTGCATGCGGCGCTCGGCGTCGCGCACCACCGGCTCATCGCCCACGTTCTTCAGCAGCAGCTTTTTTCCTTCTTCGTCTTCTTCCACAACATAAAGCGAGCCGGCGTCGCTG
>QIAW01000171.1 GCA_003225655.1 Acidobacteriota bacterium | reverse complement strand
TCAGGAGCACTTCGTCGTGCTGACCTTTGCACCTGCAGAAACACTTGTCTCACCTTTGAGCGGCACCGAAAGATCCGTATCGGGTTGAGAGAGTGCGCACAGCGCCTTTCACGAGGTGCTGACAAAATGGCCTGTCACGAAGCGCATAGTGGTCAGATCATACTCGCGCGTATGCCCGCATTTGTAACAAGTGCGGGTCGTTTTGCCGTCAACAGTCCTCGGAAAAGAATAACTGTTCTCGCCGTGGGTGCACTTCGGCGTGGCCCGCGAACACAGCCATGCGGCACCGCCCAAAAGCATCAGCACCACTCCAGCCGGCAATGAAAAAATCCTCGTGATCAAA
>QIAW01000172.1 GCA_003225655.1 Acidobacteriota bacterium | reverse complement strand
TATTTTCCCCGCGGCGATCCGGCTGAACCAGGACGGACTGCTGAGTTCTGACCAGACCCTGCAGAACCTTCTGCAGCAGGTCGCAGACTCGATGAACACGGTAGCCAGTAGGCCAAATGGCGTCACTATCGGCTTAAATTCTATCGAGGGGGGCTGCGGCCTGGATTCGACCCACGGCTTTTCCAATACCTGCGTGGATGATTATTCCGTCGCAGCCGCTGGATTTGCCTGGGCGGCCGCGTACGAGAGAATGGTGAATGGCACGCTTCGCGACCAATTGGTGGATGCTGCGCATTTCACTATCGACAAGAGCTTTGATACCACTCAGAGCATATGCATTGTGCCAAACTCGGTCGCCGGCAATCGCAACGCCCAGGATATGACTACCACCAACGGCCGCGGGCCTTGCACCGGAACTGCGGCGGATCTGCAAGCTGGCAGTGCGCAAACTTTCAGCTTGAATCACATTGGTCAAACGCCCGCTTATGGATTTGGTTTAATGACCAGTATTTCCAGCGCGGTTCTCGGGCTCAGGTTGGCCGGATCGGACCATGGCTTCTCACAGGATGAAAAAAACATTGCGCTGGCGCTTGTGGCGGAGGCGACCCATCTGACCGAACCGACTGGCGCCGCATTTCCTCTCGACTACCATTTCCTCAATCGCCCCACTCTGAACGACAAGGAAGCATGCCTCAAGGTTGTGCCGGTAGGCACATCGTCGTTTGCCACTGCGCCGCAGTTTCAGATCACAGCGCCAATAAACATCGATAATACTGTAACTCCGCCAGTGGCTGCGGGAGGAGACTGCGCGGATGCGGGCTACTACCCGCGAATGTACCCCGTGTCGGATTTCTATGCGAGCTCGATTGGTTCTCCTGGAACACTCCTCCCGTTAGGCTTCGGCGGGCCGGGGCTGTTTACACAGGGACTTCCCGGTGGCCACTTCGCCATTGGACGGGAAGTGTATTACGGCTCATTGGGCTGGGATGCTCGGGGGGGCATGATGCTTCCAATCGCACCGCTTCCACCCAATCCTGCGTATCCCGGCGACGGCACATTGCATGTGCCCGCAAGCTTTACCCTGCGCTGGAACAGTGGACTGGACGCAACGCGGCGCTATCCATGGTGGCCGGTTACCTACGCCATTTACTATAAGGCCTGGGTTTACGGCGCCACTGAGCCGGCGAGCTATTCACTGTTCGGGAGCAGCTTTCAGTGCAATCCGGACTCCACCGGAGTTTGCACCATGCAGGTTTCCAACATTGCGAATGGAAATTACCGCTGGTATGTAGTGGCTAACATCGATGAAAGCATACCAACGGGCAATTCAATCCTGAGTACTCAAAGTTCCACTTCATACTTCACGGTAGGCTACCAGCCGATATCGACTATACCTGCGCCGCTCCCACCGAATCCGATATACCCCGGCGATGGAACTCTGCACGCGCCCTCGAGCTTTACGCTTCGCTGGAATGATGGGCTAGATGCATCACGGCGTAGTCCATTCTGGCCGGTGACATACGCTATCTATTACAAAGCCTGGCCTTATGGCGCTGTTGAGCCGGCCAGTTATTTCGTCTTCGGGAGCGGCTTCCAGTGCAATCCAGACTCCACTGGAGCTTGCACCCTGTCTGTTTCAAATGTTGCGAGAGGAAATTACCGCTGGTACGTGGTGGCAAACATGGATGCAAGCGCATCCACGGGTGTCGCAAATTCCATATTGAGCACGCAGAGCGCTGTGGCATTCTTCACCATAGGCTACGATGCATCGGTGAGTATCGCCTGGATTCAGCCTTCAGCTTCAAGTTGGGGCCCCCCGAATACATTAACGGCAGCAGGTTTTGCCACCGGGGGAGTAGGAAACGTGGCTCTTCAATGGCGAGATGTCACGTTGAATGGGCCGTGGAACACGGTCGCATATCAAGCTCCACCGGATCCAACGAATGGGGGTTGGTCTAACACAATTCCTTCTGCGGATAACTGTCACGCGTTCCAAGCTACGGTGCAATATTCCAGCGTCAGCGCAAGCAAGGATTATGACGGTGTGGCCCTGGGCTACTGCTCGTTCCGTGTGATATGGATCCAGCCGCAATCATCAGCCGGATTCGGACCTCCGGGAAGCCTGGTGGTAGCTGGCTCAGCACAAGGCGGGCCCCCGAATGCCCAGGTAACGCTGTGGTTCAAGGATGACACGGCGCAATCCGCGTGGACACCCCTGAGCTACGCTCCTATACCCGATTCCACCGGCATATGGTACAACGCTATTGAAAACGTGGACTACACGCACCAGTACAGCGTTTATATAACTTACGATGATAGGAACTCAGGCTCCTGCAGCTACTTCGGCAACGGGTCAGCGACTAATTGTCCGTAGGTACAGCGCACGTGCAGAGCAATCCGGCAGTGAGCTGAGGTTGCTTTGCTGCGATGCGCAAAAACCTTATCGGCAATCATAACTGATGCAGAACCAGCGGGTTAATGGTTGAGTATTGAGTGGATCCGATTTACCACAACAGGAGAAAAATTCACCTTCCCATTGGGCTGTCCAGCACGGAATTCTGACCGTGGCATGTCCTGAACCCGGAATCGACACAATGCGAACGTCTCGTGCTTCTAGATGGAATAGCTTGATATCCAGAACGATGACCAGTTAGAGGAATGACTTGAATCTTCTCCCCGCTTTGCACATCAAATATTTATCGGCTAAGTTTGATTCACCGGCATTTGATAGTTGGTTCCGCGATAGCGTCATTCCTCTTCACTCGCAGCGATTCTTCTCAGCAGAAATTCAAAATAGAAACAGGTAACAAAATGGAACAAGGAACAGTGAAGTGGTTTAACGATGCCAAGGGCTTCGGCTTTATCAGCCGGCAGTCCGGGGCTGATGTTTTCGTGCATTTTTCAGCGATCTGGTCAAACGGATTCCGCAGCTTGCAGGAAGGCCAAGCCGTCGAGTTTTCCGTGACCAAAGGCCCCAAGGGCCTCCAGGCCGAGAACGTACAGGCCATCTAAGGGAACACAAGACTGCCCGGACCAAGAAGTCGTGTCCGGGCAGTTGTTTCTTCCCTCACAGCGATTCCTTCTTCAGCGGGAATTGCAAACCGATATAGGGGACTATGAAGAACACAAAATTTGTCGTAAAAGTGAACCGTGGTGGTACTCGCGGCGCTGAATACGTTCAGAGGATCGATCGGAAACTCATCCAAACAACACTCCAACGTAATCTGGCTCTACTCATGGGGAAATTCACGGCCCAGGACGTTGTGAAATCTCTGGGGAAATCACGGTGGAATCCTGAGCTGGTGCCTGTCCAGGTTAGCGAGCAGTACAACCCGTCGGGCAAATAGGTCGCTCGAATCGTGCCTGGACAGCCAGCGTACTTCTGCAACCGGCTCAGGAGACTCGCTGATCCCACGCTTGTGGAATCTCCCCTGCACCAAAATATATCCAGGCTGATTCCACTATTTCCAGTAGCCTGCCTTGATTCTTTGTCTGGTCGTAGCGGTTGCCCATACGCACTCTCGTGATCTGGCGTAAAGTACAGAGAGCGACACTTCGCGGCTCTCCGCTCTTGGTTTTCGCACAACGCACCCTCGAGAATGCCGATCCGCAGTGCAAAACCATGTTTTTGAGAAAGAGATGACTCATTGAATAGCCGGCATAGGCATAAAACTCTGCTTCAATTTGGGACGCTTCTGCGCAAAAGCGTTGGAGCGACAAGGCCAGAAGAGGCAGAAGCACTTCTGCGGTCGGAGTTGTTCAGCAGAGAGCAAATGAAGCAACACGGCAAAAGCCTCGCGGCCTCTCACGCCGTTGTGCGCGGACGTGCGCCAGACAAGCTCCTGGCAAGATTGGCGGATAACGAAAAGGTACTGAATGAAACCTGTCATCTGCTATCCATTGCGGTAAAAGCGAACCGGCGTATTGCACCAGCCGGCGAATGGCTGCTCGACAATTTCTACCTGATCGAAGAACAAATCCGTACTGCGAAAAGACACTTGCCAAAAGGCTACAGTCAGGCACTCCCTCGCTTGCTCAAGGGACCATCGGCGGGATTGCCACGTGTCTATGACCTGGCCCTGGAAACGATTTCGCACAGCGATGCACGGGTAGATCTGGAGAGCCTCAGTGGATTTATGGCGGCTTATCAGACAGTCACCGACCTGAAGCTTGGAGAGTTATGGGCCATTCCTATCATGCTGCGGCTCGCCTTGATCGAGAATCTCAGACGCGTTGCAGCGGTGATTGCCGCGGACAGGCTCGATCGCAACCTCGCCGATAGCTGGGCAGATAGGATGACAGAAGTCGCGGAAAAGGATCCAAAGAACCTGATCCTGGTGATCGCAGACATGGCGCGGTCAAACCCACCGATGGTGAGTTCGTTTATCGCCGAGTTGGCGCGCCGCCTGCAGGGACAGGGCCCGGCACTGGCATTGCCGCTCACCTGGATTGAACAGCGGCTCTCAGAATCCGCGTCAACGATTGAGCAACTGGTGCGGTCTGAGAACCAGCAGCAGGCTTCCGACCAGGTTTCCATCAGCAATAGCATCGCCAGCCTGAGGTTCCTGGATGCGACCGACTGGCGCCACTTTGTCGAGACGATGAGTGTCGTCGAGTGCACGTTGCGCGATGATCCCGAAGGCGTCTACGGCAAAATGGATTTTGCCACTCGCGACCGCTACCGGCACGTCGTCGAGAAGATCGCCAGGAACAGCAGTTCATCCGAAGGCGAGGTGGCTGGCAAAGCAGTCCGACTGGCACATGAGAGTTGGAATAAAAAAGAAGGCCGTGCCGGACATGTCGGGTTCTATTTGATCAGCGAAGGGCGAGAAATGCTCGAACGCTCGGTGGCGCTGCGAGGGTCTATCTCGCAATCATTGCGGACCATTGGCCGACGACGTTCAGTGCTGCTGTATTTAGGTGTGATCTCGGCTGCCACCGCTCTCGTCGCCAGAATCTTCACTGTGGAAGCCTCCAATAGCGCCATACGAGCTTCGACTCTCGCGATGATGACTATCTTTGCCGTAATCGCGGCCAGCCAGTTTGTTGTCACGTTGCTCAATTGGACGCTGACCAAGCTGGCCATGCCAGACCTGCTGCCGCGGATGGACTTTTCCCGGGGAATCCCACCTGAGTTGCGTACTCTCGTCGTAGTTCCAACCATGCTCACAACGGCGGAGAGCGTTGCAGAGTTGGTCGAGGCTTTGGAGGTTCGGTTTCTTGCCAACCGCGATGACAATGTGCATTTTTGTCTCTTGTCGGATTGCCGTGATGCAGACCAGGAGAACATGCCGGAAGATGGGCCGCTCGTGGCTCTTGCCCAAACCGGGATTGCAGCCTTGAATAGGAAATACAACCGCCGGGAAACCGACACTTTTTTCGTTTTTCATCGGCCACGCCTCTGGAACCCAGGCGAGCAAATGTGGATGGGCTACGAGCGCAAACGAGGAAAACTTGCGGAGTTGAACTCATTCCTGCGCGGCCAGCCCGGCAATTACTTTTCATGTATTGTCGGGAAGGAAGACAGCACTCCTGCAAAGCGTTCGATACGTCATTACGCTTGACACTGACACGCAGTTACCTCGCGACTCGGTTTGGCAGTTCGTGGGAGCGATGGCGCATCCGCTCAACCGGCCCGTTTACGATCACACGAAGCAGCGCATAACCGAGGGCTACGGCATTATGCAGCCTCGGGTTGCCGTCAGTCTTCCCGGCACCAATCATGCCCGCTATGCGCGGCTCTGGGGCGGCGAACCGGGCATTGATCCGTATACACGCGCGGTATCTGATATTTACCAGGATGTTTTTGGCGAGGGTTCTTTCATCGGCAAGGGAATCTATGACGTAGATGTCTTCGAGCAGGCCCTTGACGGGCGTTTTCCTGAGAATCGCATTCTTAGCCACGATCTCATAGAAGGATGTTATGCACGATCCGGTCTGCTGAGCGACGTGCAGCTCTACGAGGATTATCCGGCGCGGTATGACGCAGACGTGGCCCGGCGTCACCGCTGGATTCGGGGTGACTGGCAGATCGCCCGGTGGATACTGCCGCGCGTGCCCGGTCCGGAACATAGCACACTGAAAAATCCGCTGTCTGCTCTCTCTCGATGGAAAATCGTTGATAACCTTCGCCGCAGTCTTGCGCCGGCGGCACTGGTTCTCCTGTTACTGTTGAGCTGGCTGCGATTATCACCGGCTTGGGCGTGGACCCTGGCAATCCTTGGTACGGTGTTTGTTCCCATCTTCTTCAGCGCTCTCCTCGACCTGTTCCAGAAACCAGAAGATGTTGCGCCGAGGCAGCACCTGCCCGAAGTGGTGCGCGCTTTCGGCCGGCACTTTGCCCAGGGGCTGTTTACGTTTGCCTGCATGCCATACGAAGCCTTCTTCAACCTTGACGCAATTTTTCGGGCAATCTGGCGGATAGTTTTTTCGCATCGACGGCTTTTGGAGTGGAATGCGTCAAGCGAGCAGAGGCACAAGGGGCGATCTGGCCTTGGCGGATCTTTCCGTTCCATGTGGCCCGCCCCTGCTTTAGCCACAGTAGGCCTAGTCGGTCTAGCCATGATGAGGCCGGCTGCCTTGGGCATAGCCGCTCCGATACTGCTGATTTGGTTTGTCTCGCCGGCGGTCGCCTGGTGGATCAGCCTGCCGCTTACGCATGACACGGTGACACTCTCTCCCAAGCAAACCATCTTTCTCCAGAAACTTTCGCGCAAAACCTGGTCATTCTTTGAGAAGTTCGTTACTTCAGAAGACCACTGGCTTCCGCCAGATAATTATCAGGAGAGCGTGGTTCCCACTACTGCTCACCGCACGTCGCCAACCAACATGGGACTGGCGTTGCTCGCCAATCTTTCCGCTTACGACTTTGGCTATCTCTCTGCGGCACAGTTGCTCCAGCGCACGGGCCATGCATTTCAGGCCATGCGGTCGCTCGAGCGGCATCGTGGACATTTTTACAACTGGTATGAGACGCTGACATTGAAACCGCTCTCGCCTCTTTATGTGTCCACCGTGGATAGCGGCAACCTGGCTGCCCACGTGCTGACTTTAGAACCTGGCCTTAGCGCGCTCGTGGATCAAAAGATCCTTGCTCCCCGCTTGTTTCATGGCCTTCTCGATACTCTGAGAATTTTCCTGGATGCTGCGCATGAAGGTACCTCCCGAAATAGTCAGCTAGCAAAGTTCACGTCGCTTGACGCAGATGATCTACGGAGGGAGTTGGAGAGTTTGTGCGTGTCTCCGCCAGCTACTTTGTCGGCCGCACGGTTGTGTCTTGAGCAGCTGGTCACAAAGACTACCCGGATCGCTGAAAGCGTCGAGGACAGACCGGAAAGCCAAGCGAAGTGGTGGGGAGATGCTCTCACCCGCCAGTGCCAGGCTACATTTGAAGACTTGACCTTCCTCGCTCCTTGGACGATGCCCCCTCCGGACGAGCTAAGCGCAGTTCAATTCGACAAGATTCCCACTCTGCGTGAATTAGCAGCATGGGATTTAGAGTCGCTGTCCGGCATCCAAGACCCACGCCAGGGGGAAGCAGCGCCAGGCCAGTGGTTGAATGAGTGGAAACCTCATATCGAGTATGACTTCCTTTACGACGAGGGGCGTCATCTGATGACGATTGGATACAACGTCAGCGAACACCGCCTAGATTCGAGCTACTACGACCTGCTGGCGTCAGAAGCGAGACTGTGCAGTTTTGTGGCGATTGCGCAGGGCAAGGTTCCACAAGAGAACTGGTTTTCTCTGGGCCGCCAGCTTACAAACTCGGAGGCGGGACCGGCTCTCCTCTCGTGGGATGGTTCAATGTTCGAGTACCTCATGCCGCTGCTTGTCATGCCGACCTACCAAAATACGCTGCTCGATGAAAGTTGCCAGGCAGCGGTGGCGAGGCAGATCGAATATGGCAAGATGCGAAACGTGCCCTGGGGGATATCCGAATCCGGCTATAACACGGTCGATGTGCACATGAATTACCAGTACCGGGCCTTTGGAACGCCTGGTCTTGGCCTGAGGCGTGGGTTAGCCGAGGACCTGGTCATCGCACCTTATGCATCGAGCTTGGCGCTAATGGTCGTTCCCGAGCAGGCATGTGTGAACCTGCAGAGGCTCGCGGCTACCGGCGCTGAAGGTAAATACGGCTTCTATGAAGCTATTGACTACACTCCATCGCGAGTCCCTCGTGGCCAATCGAACGTAATTGTCCGCTCACACATGGCCCATCATCAGGGCATGAGCTTGCTGGCCCTGGCCCATGTTCTGCTGGACCGGCCGATGCAGCGCCGATTTGAATCGGTCCCGATATTCCAGGCGACCACGTTGCTGCTGCAAGAGAAGGTTCCCAAAGCAACAAGACTCTATTCAGCGCCCGACGAGCTTCCCGAGTCCCGTAGCATTGCGGAGGGGCTGGAGACTCCAGTGCGTGTCTTTCATACCGCTAACACGTCCGTTCCGGAGGTGCAGTTACTCTCGAACAGTAAATACCACGTGATGGTCAGCAACGCGGGCGGAGGTTACAGCCGATGGAAAGATATCGCAGTCACGAGATGGCGAGAAGATACCACCTGTGATCAGTGGGGGACCTTCTGCTACATCCGTGACGTCGCTACAGGAAGGTTCTGGTCGTCAGCTTATCAGCCAACCGTCAAACGGTTGGAGCACTACGAGGCCATCTTTTCCGAAGCCAAAGTAGAGTTCCGCTGCCACGAAGGAGAACTGGAGGCGCACACGGAGATTGCGGTTTCGCCGGAGGATGACATTGAGCTACGGCGAGTCACGCTCACCAACCGTTCCCGCAAACGCAGGGTTATCGAGATCACCAGCTACGCCGAAGTTGTTCTCGCCTCGCCTGCCGCGGACGTCCTCCATCCGGCGTTCAGCAATCTTTTCGTACAAACGGAAATACTGGAACCGCACCGGGCGATTCTTTGCACCCGCCGAGCTCGGTCTCTCGACGAACAAGCGCCCTGGATGTTTCACCTGATGGTCGTGCATGGAGCCGATGTTGGGCGGGTATCCTACGAAACTGACCGCATGCGATTCATTGGTCGGGGAAGAACGGTCGCGAATCCGGTTGCGATGAACGGCTCCGCGCCATTGTCAGGCAGTCAGGGGCCTATTCTTGATCCCATTGTCGCAATCCGCTACCAGGTCAATCTCGACCCGGGACAATCCGCCACCGCCAACCTGGTTTCTGGCGTCGGCGAAACTCGTGACCGCTGCCTGCAGTTGGTCGACAAGTATCAGGATCGCCATCTGGCAGACCGCGTCTTTGATCTTGCATGGACCCACAGCCAGGTAGTCTTGCGGCAGCTCAATGCCACGGAGGCTGACGCACAGAGTTTTGGGCGGCTTGCCAGTGCCATCCTCTACGCCAACCCGTCGCTGCGGGCCGAGGCTTCTGTGTTGAGCAACAACCGCCGGGGACAGTCTGGCCTGTGGGGCTATGCGATTTCCGGCGATCTGCCGATTGTGCTGCTGCAGATTGGGGACACAGCCAACATTGATCTGGTGCATCAGCTTGTGCAAGCTCACGCCTACTGGCGACTGAAAGGACTCGCCGTCGATTTAGTGATCTGGAATGAGGATCATGCCGGGTACCGGCAACTCTTACAGGAACAGATCATGGATTTGGTTGCGGCAGGGGTTCAAGCCAACCCGGCGGACCGGGCTGGCGAAATCTTTGTCAGAGTAGCGGAGCAGATATCTAATGAAGACCGCCTCCTGTTTCAAGCCATTGCACGGGCCATCATCACCGATGCTCGCGGTCCGCTGAATGCTCAGATCAACACACGCCAGGCCGTTGAAACGGAAGTCCGTCGTGCACCGATGAGAAGGGCGAACCGCGACGAGCATACTCAGCAGCACGAGTTGCCACCCCGCGACTTGATTCACTTCAACGGGCTGGGCGGATTCACCCGCGATGGACGGGAATACGTGATCACGCTTGCCGATGATCATGTGACCCCCGCACCCTGGGTGAATGTGATAGCAAATCCGGAGTTCGGCACTGTCATCTCCGAGAGCGGCTCATCGTATACATGGAGTGAGAATGCTCACGAGTTCCGTCTTACTCCGTGGCACAACGATCCCGTGACGGATGCCAGCGGGGAGGCATTTTTCCTTCGCGATGAAGAGAGTGGCAATTTTTGGTCGCCGTCGCCTCTGCCTGCTCGCGGCACGGGACCTTATGTTACCCGGCATGGATTCGGCTAAGGATGCTGCCGTCAAGTTCTCTGTGCTCAAGGTACGCAATGATTCTGGTCACACGCGCCGTCTCTCCGCCACCGGCTACATGGAATGGGTGCTGGGAGACACGCGTCCAAAATCAACCCCGCACGTGATGACTGAGGCTGATCCCGCGACAGGGGCGCTGTTCGCACGCAATGCTTACAACTCAGAGTTTCCCGGCAGGGTCGCTTTCTTTGACGCAAACCAGACTACAAGAACGATCACCGGAGACCGAAGGGAGTTTCTCGGCCGCAACGGGGTACTTTCGAATCCAGCCGGCATGCATAAGCCACGCTTCTCGGGAAAGCTCGGCGCCGGTTTGGATCCATGCTCCGCGATCCGTCTTCAGTTTGAACTGTTTGACGGCCAGGAGCGTGAGATCGTCTTCATCCTCGGTGTGGGAAGGGATGCCGTGGATGCGCGCAATCTCCTACAGCGTTACCGGGGAACGGAGGCGGCCCGCGCCGCGCTCGAATCCGTATGGCACTACTGGGCACATACGCTCGGGGCCGTGAATGTAGACACACCTGACGAGTCAATCAACGTGATGGTAAATGGCTGGCTCCTGTACCAGACGTTGGCGTGCCGTCTCTGGGCCCGGAGCGGCTATTACTAGTCAGGTGGCGCTTTCGGTTTCCGTGACCAGCTACAGGATGTGATGGCTCTCGTGCACGCCGAACCTGGATTGATTCGTAAACAGATTCTCCTTTGCGCCTCTCGCCAATTCCGTGAAGGAGATGTCCAGCACTGGTGGCATCCGCCTTCCGGCCGGGGAGTACGCAGCCATTGTTCCGATGATTATTTGTGGTTACCGTTGGCGGTCTGCCGCTATGTTTCTAGCACTGGCGATACCGGAGTGCTGGACGAAGCGGTCGCATTTCTTGAAGCTCGTCCGGTAAAGTTGGAGGAAGACTCCTATTACGATTTGCCCGGCCAGTCGGAAGCAACCAGCACTTTGTACGACCATTGCATGCAGGCGATCCTAAAGGGGCTCGAGAGAGGTGAACACGGCCTTCCCTTGATCGGCTCCGGCGATTGGAATGACGGCATGAACCTGGTAGGGGAACACGGCAAGGGAGAAAGCGTTTGGCTGGGATTTTTCTTGCACGAGGTATTGACGCGCTTCGCTGAGCTGGCCCGCAGTCACGGTGACTCAATCTTTTCCGAACGCTGCCAATCTGAGGCGGCACAACTGCGCAAGAGCCTGGAAGAAAATGCTTGGGACGGGGAATGGTACCGCCGAGCCTACTTCGACGATGGCTCACCACTCGGGTCTGCTACCAATCCCGAATGTCAGATCGATTCAATCGCGCAAAGTTGGTCCGTTTTGTCGGGCATAGGCGATGCAGAACGTTCGCGCAAGGCCATGGATTCGTTAGACAACCAGCTTGTGGATCGAAATCATGGCCTGGTCAAGTTACTGGCTCCTCCCTTCGACAAATCCAACCTGGATCCCGGCTATATAAGAGGCTACGTCCCAGGTGTAAGAGAAAACGGCGGGCAATACACTCACGCAGCCATCTGGGCAGCCATGGCATTCGCCGCCATGGGAGACAGTGCACGCGCGTGGGAATTGTTCGACATGATTAATCCGGTAAATCATTCGCGCTCCGCCGAGGCAATTGCAACCTACAAGGTGGAGCCATATGTGATGGCGGCTGATACCTA
>QIAW01000170.1 GCA_003225655.1 Acidobacteriota bacterium | reverse complement strand
GCAAAGGAGGCGGCCGGCCTGGGGAGCTAACCCAACTTTCGCAACCGGGAGTGAAATCCGGGATTTTTCCGCGGGTGAGCCTCCTAGTTTCTAGGAATCTAATTGGTTTTTCTCCGATTTGGTCTTTGGTGCAGACCTACCCTCTTCCCTCCCCGCTCCCCGCGCGAGTATTGTGCCCACCGTCCGTATGGGCAAACCTTTTCTCCACGCTCATCACCGTTTCAAAGACGGCAAGGATCATTGTTACTGGAGTATCGCCGAAAAGGTCCGCACCCCGCACGGCGACTGGGTGCAGCGACCGATTCTTTATCTGGGCGAGATCAATGACAGCCAGAAGGCCGCTTGGATCAAAACCATCGAAGTCTTCGACACCGATCGGCAAGCCTTCACGCAACTGGCGCTCTTCGCTCCGCAACGCCAGGTGCCAGTGCATGTCGCTGAGGCAGTGCAGGTGCGCCTCTCGGAATTTTCTTTGGAACGGCCGCGCCAATGGGGCGCCTGTTGGGTCGCCTGTTTGCTCTGGCAGCAATTGCAACTGGACGCCTTCTGGGCTGAGCGCCTGGCGGCCAGTCGCGAAGGCACCGATTGGAAAACCATTCTGCAGGTGCTGACGATTTATCGGCTGCTGGATCCGGGCAGCGAATGGCGTTTGCACCGCCAGTGGTGGGCTTCCACCTCGCTGGATGAATTGCTGGGCCTGCACCTGCCGGTGTTGGACAAAGATTGTCTGTATCGCACGCTGGACAGGTTGCTCGAACATCGCGACGCGTTGTTCAAACATCTGCAATCGCGTTGGCAGGACCTCTTCGGCGCGAAGGTCGACGTGTTGCTCTACGATTTGACTTCGACGTATTTCGAGAGCGATCCGCCCTTTCCCGAAGGGGACAAGCGCCGCTTCGGTTACAGCCGCGACAAGCGCTCCGATTGCGTGCAGGTGATCATTGCGCTGATCGTCACGCCCGAAGGTTACCCGCTGGCCTACGAAGTCCTGCCCGGCAACACCAGCGATAAGACCACGCTCAAAACCTTTCTACAGAAAATCGAAACACTCTACGGCAAGCTCAATCGCGTGTGGGTGATGGACCGCGGCATCCCGACCGAAGCGGCGTTGGAAGAAATGCGCGCAAGCGACCCGCCGATTCAATACCTGGTGGGCACGCCCAAGGGACGCTTGATCAAACTGGAGCGGCAGCTGTTGGAGTTGCCCTGGCACAGTGCCCGCCCGCAAGTGCGCGTCAAACTCCTGCCGCAAGACAAAGAACTCTACGTCTTCATCGAGAGCCAGGACCGGCTGCAAAAAGAACGCAGCATCCGCCTGCGCAAACTGCGCGAGCTCATCAAACGACTCAAAACCCTCCAGCAACGCAAACAAAAACTCGCGCGCGATCAACTACTCTTGGCTCTGGGCCAAGCCAAAGAACAAGCCGGGCGCGTGTTTGACCTGTTGGACATCCAATGCCCTGAAGACGCGCAGGCCGATGCGCGCACCTTCACCTTCGGCCTGCGCCGAAGCAAATACCGGCTGTGGCGCCGGCGCGAAGGCCGGTACCTACTGCGCACCAACCTAACCGACACTGACCCCAAACTGCTTTGGGAATACTACCTGCAACTGGTGGAGATCGAAGGGGCCTTCAAACTCCTGAAGGACGATCTGGCCGTGCGTCCGATCTACCATCACAAAGAAAGCCGAATCGAAGCGCACATCTTCGTAGCATTTATGGCCTATTGCCTGTCGGTGACGTTGCGAGGCCATTTGCGCAAACTGGCCAGCGGGCTGACGAGCCGAGCGGTGCTGGAAAAATTTGCGGCCATCCAGATGGTGGACGCGCACTTTCCGACCTCGGACGGACGGGAACTGGTATTCCGGCGCTACACCCAGCCGGAAAAAGACCAGAAGATCCTGCTGGCACAATTGGGCTGGGAATTGCCGGAGCAAGCCCCGCCGCGGATCACGGCTCAAGGAAGGCTGGAGGAGCCGACGCAGCCCATGAATTGAAGGAGCCATTTTTGCCATTTTTGGTGCAGACCTTTTGGGAGGCTGGCTTGATTTGCAATCAGTTGCATCGCCCAGCCCCCGCCAGTTGCGAAATCTGGGCTAAAAATAGCGTCGGGGCTCTCCATGAACCTGCCGTCCCGGAGCGCGGGTCTGCGACCCGCAGCAGTGTTGCCTGCTGCAAGGGCCCGGATTGGGCGGGGACACCTCGAGAACTGCGGACAGTGCTGCGCCTCACAGAGGCGCGCTCCGGAGCGCGGGTCTGCGACCCGCAGCAGCTTCGCCAACCCAGCCGCTTTCGGTAAGTCCATGCATCTTGAGGATCCCCACGCGCTGCGGCTCACAGAGCCGAGCTCCCACCGCGTTGTTGAGCTCATGATCCCAATGCATGCGTGAACAAGACCATGGTGAGGACTGACTCAACCACCGTGCGCCGGCGCTTTTTCGCGCCGGAGGTGGTGCAAACATCCGCGACGGATTGCGGGCCGGCGACGTTGAAGTGCCTGCTCGAGGGCTTCGGCATTCCCATCAGTTACGGCCGGCTGCGCGAAGCCTGCCAGACCGACGTGGATGGCACGTCCATTGACACGATGGAGGAGATCGCCGCGCAGCTCGGGCTCGAGGCGGAGCAGACGATCTTGCCACTCGACCACCTGGTGCTGCCCGAAGCACGCGCGTTGCCGGCCATCGTGGTGGTGTGCCTGCCCAACGGCCTGACCCATTTCGTGGTCGCGTGGCGCACGCACGGGCGCCTGGTGCAGGTGATGGACCCGGCGATCGGGCGGCGCTGGATGAGCGGCCGCCAGTTTCTCAGCGAGGTGGACCAACACCGGATGCCGATTGCGGCGAGCGCATGGCGCGAGTGGGCCGGCACGGATGAATTCCTCGGCGCGTTCCGCCTTCGTCTGCGCGGGCTGGGCGTTTCTGCGCGGGCACAGGCACGCCTGATCGAGGCGCGCTCAGCGACTCGAGTTGGC
>QIAW01000169.1 GCA_003225655.1 Acidobacteriota bacterium | reverse complement strand
TCGCGATCAACTTTTACTGCGATGAAGTGCTCATTGATGATCTGCGCAACCTCGGGGTTCTCGTACGATTCCCGGTCCATTACGTGGCACCAGTGGCACCACACCGCGCCGATATCGAGCAGCACCGGCTTGTTTTGCTGCTGGGCCGCGGCCAACGCCGCCTCTCCCCACTCATGCCAGCGGATAGGCTGGTGCATGGCCGAGCGCAGATAAGAAGAAGAGGCGTCAGCCAGGGAATTCAAAGAGTGGACGGTTTCAGTGCTGGTCTTCTCCGCAGCCATATCCCTTCAGTCTACGCCATACAACGCTGCTCGGGCTCTTCAACGAAAACTGTATAGTGGGCCCATGACTGGAGCCTACGAGTTTACCTGTCAATACGGGTCAACCCATGACCTGCACGCCCGATTGAACCAGCTTGGCGGATGGCAGTGGCGGATCGGCGATAGCCACTGGTACGGCGATTACGTTGCCTGTGTGCCATTTGCAGGCGTGCGTATCCGCATCTGCGATTTTCCCGCCAAGGCCGGAAACGAATACAGGTATCAGGCCGACGTCAAGCGCGTGAAGGATTGTAAGACGGCAATGGAAGTGATTGATGAGGCTTTCCGAAAGGTGCTGGCGCAGGTGCCTGCGCATAGCGTCCAAGAGATCGAGTGGTTCGATTGAGAACACTCTGTGTTATTCGTGCCCTCTGCGGCTAAGCGTTGAACAAAACATCCAGCAGCAAACACGAACCAGCGAGCACTTTACCAGCGAAAACGTATGAATCCTGCATGCGAGAGCCGGTGCTCCAGTTAGATGAATGCCATTCCAGGAATTTCCCAAATTGGAACTATTGCAAGCAGCTCTTATCTGCTTAGCGATTGCAAATTGCAGCCCCAGCGACTAGCATTGCAGCCCTATGACAATGAGCACAGCCACTGGCCGCCAGAAATCCAAGAAATCTCTCGCTCCGCAAACACAACCATTAGTCATGACTTTACCCACGGGAAGCGCAAAAGTGCCCCGAACCCTGGTCATGCCTGTCAGCAGCCTTATCAGCCGCATAGGCACGTCGCCCGCAGCGCCTGCCAAAGCGATTGCGCAACGCAAAGTGGCTGCGCGCGGCAAAGCGGCTGCCCCCCGCAAAGTGATGCTGGCGGCTGCCGCTGCCGTCGGGCCGCAGGACTTCAGCCGCATATACAAGGTGCCGGCCCGCGGTAACCTCGGAGGCGGACAGCGATTCGAGCTGCGAAGACAAGGGAGCAAGGTAAAAACGCTGGCGCTGTGGAGTGAGATTGATCGGCTGCGCGGCGTGCAGGTTACGTTTGACGACGGTGCCGTGATGCAGGCGGGAACGCTGGACGGCAACCGGAGCAGTTCCATCAGCTTCCATCCCGATGAGAGCATTACCAGTACCACCATTTCCAGCAGTTCGTACCGCGCCGGCCGCGCCGGCAACGTAGAATTGCAGACCGACTTTGGCCAGAAATACCTGGGAGTCTTTCCCTCTTTTCCGAACAATTTTCCCGTCCGGTTCAACGATTTCACGCCCTATACCGACGTGACTCGGGGCAACCTCATCGGCGTTTACGGCGGCGTGCGCTATGACCTGAGCGCCTTTAAAGCCGTAGGCGAGCGCATGCTGAGCCTCAAGGAGGGAATCGTCAAGAATCCCTCCGCTACCGCTACCATCAGCCAGCAGTTGACCTTCAGCCACGCCTACACGGCCAGCAAATCCTGGTCCAATTCCGTGGGTTTAAAAGTAGGGGTCAAGACCAGCATCAAGACGGGAATACCGTTTCTGGCGGAAGGCAAGATCGAGATTTCGATGGAGGCCAGTTACAGCTACACCTGGGGAGAAAGCGTCGCCGACCAGAAGACCGACTCGTGGGTGGCAACCATAACGGCGCCGCCCAAGACGCGCGTGCGCTTCCAGGCCGTAGTGACCGAATCAACCATTGACGTGCCCTATTCGGCCGATCTGCGCGTGCGCCGCTCTGACGGCACCACCAGCACCATCAACAACTTTTCCGGCGTTTTTCGCGGGGTCAACGTGAGTCGCTTCAGCGTCGAGACAGAAGATATCCCTATATAGTCGTGACCGCAATTCGCAAGCACAGTGCGGCTTCTCCAGAAACCTGGATGAAGCCGGAGCGATCTCCATAGAACCGATCATGAACCGGCTTCAGGACTTTTCCCCTGGCAGCGGCGGCGCGCTCCCAATGCATCCTCCGCGCATCTGTATCTCGATGGTAAGTGCCCTGCTTCCGCTTTACTAAATTGCATCCAACCACGAAAATAAGAGTGTCGCCCGCGGCGGGGAGTGAAGCTGAGGGCAAGGAGAGCCTATCCATGCAAGCCACCGGCGAGATCATCCGCATGATGAATTACGTAGACGACATTGCCGCCACCCTGCGGCGCATCAGCGCCAACGTTACTTCCATGACCCCGGAGGAGCGCAAGCGGGAGAAGACCCACTGATGGCCGAGGTCGGGACGATTGCCGTCATCGGCGCCGGCATCATGGGGCGGGGCATTGCCCACGCCGCAGCGCTGGGTGGGTATCGCACCATCCTAGAAGACATTCTTCCCGCCAGCCTGCGCAAAGCGGAAAATGAAATCCGCGCCAATCTTGGGAAAGCAGTCGAGCTGGGCAAGGTAAGAAAAGAAGAGGCTGACGCCGCCATTGCCCGCATCGAATACGCGGGCACCGTCGAAGAAGCCGCCCGCGCCGCCGACCTGGTGATTGAGGCAGTCCCCGAGGAGATGGAATCGAAGATCGAAATCTTCACCCTGCTCGATAAAGTCTGCCGCCCGGGAACCATCATTGCTTCCAATACTTCATCGTTGAGCATCACCGAGATTGCTTCGGTCACCTACCGCGCTTCCAAGTGCCTGGGCATGCACTTCTTCAATCCGGTGCACAAGATGAAACTGCTGGAAATCGTGCGCGCTCTGGAGACGGACAGCGAAACCCTGGCTGCCGCCGTTGAAGTGGGCCGGCGCATGGGCAAGGAAGTTGTGGTGGTGAAAGAATCGCCGGGCTTTATCACCAGCCGCATCAACGCCATGATCGGCAATGAAGCTTTCTACATGCTGCAGGAGGGCATTGCCTCAGCCGCCGACATTGATAAGGCGCTGAAGCTGGGCTTGAACCACCCCATGGGGCCGTTTGAGCTGGTGGACATGGTTGGCCTGGATACCCGCCTGCACATCCTGGAGTATCTGCATAAATCGCTGGGTGAAAAGTTTCGTCCTTGTCCATTACTGGTCCAGTACGTCAAAGCCGGACGTCTGGGACGCAAATCGGGCAAGGGCGTGTACGAGTATTCCGAGCAGCCAGCCTCAAAAGCCATCAGCTAACCTTTTCTTACTTATTAGAGTCAGCATGTTCTATTGCGCGGGCTTTGATCAGTGCTCCCAGATATCGTCGCTCATGGGCGCGTCCTCTTCAGGGTGCTGGCGTTTCCACCATTGCAAGTAGTGCAGATTGCTGCAGAAGACCAGCCTCGCGCTCTCGATGGAGACGATAGCAATTCCGTCAGCAAAAGTCTTTCCGCATTCACTGCAAGCGCCAGCACCTATGGATTCCGGCTCCACTGCGCCATGCCAGGGAATTCGCCGGTATCCGTTTTCATAGAGACCGGAAGCATAAATGGGGCCGATGAGTTTTTTCGTCCTGGTATGCCAGTTCTGGCAGTACGTCCAGTGATCAGCCAGCACGGTGAGGCCGCGAATCTCGCAGAAAGGAAGCTGCTGTTCGCCGGGTACCGGATTCCGCCAGACACCGCGGTTGCGGCGATTGAAGCCGCAGGTGCCGCAGTTATCCGGTCCGCCGTTGGGCATCTTGACCAACTTTCTTTGGGAAACGTGTGGCCAGCAATTTAACACGGAATTAAGTCCAAGAATCATGGTCTGCCGGAACAGTATCTGCATTGCTTTCGAACAACAATATCTTGCCCCTGGTTTCGATCTTTTAAGTCTTGGGGAACAATTCCCGGTTGCGTTACGTCCAACAGAACGACTACTGTTAACACCGGGATTCAGGCGACCGTAAATTCGGCTGGTAGCCATAAACTGAGAACCGGGAACTGCTGTCCTATGCAGATGCTGCTCGACATCTTCCTGCAAATGCTGCGCACCCTCTGGGCGCACAAGCTGCGCTCGTTTCTGACCATGTTTGGCATCGCCTGGGGTGTGGGTTCACTGTTGCTGCTGGTGGGGGTGGGCGAGGGTTTTCGCTCCGGGCAGAGAAAGAACATGGCGAACATCGGA
>QIAW01000168.1:1040-2941 GCA_003225655.1 Acidobacteriota bacterium | reverse complement strand
GTGCTGCGGATTCTGTCGCCGATCGCCTCCCAGGATTCGTGGGCTGAACCGACGCGTCCGGGCCGCAACACGTCGCGGCAAACATCCACAAAGAGCGGGTCTGCAAAAGAAATCGGATTGCTCTTTTGTCGCATGATGCGGCCAATCATGATGCTGGCGCGCAGTGACGGCTTCTCGCTGCAACCGCCCTGGGCGCGCAGCTCGCGAACTACGTCCACGATTCTTTCCGCTGATTCCTGATCCAGACCGGCGCGCGCCCGTGTAATTGCGACCTCGGTGTTACGGTCATAAAAATCAAGTTCGATCGTCACCATGCGGTCGAGCAGCGCATCCTGGGTCTTGTGCACCCCGGCATACTCTTCCGGATTGCTGGTAAAGATGGCTCGGAACTCAGGATGCACACGCATGAATGCCTGTCGGCTTTGCGAGTCTGGCAAGGCAAGGATTCCCTCCTCCAAGATCGTAAGCAGAACATTGTTGGCCTCAGGACGCGAACGCGAGAACTCGTCATAGACCAGGGTGTAGCCATGCTTGCACGCCGTGGTCAGGCGGTTGTCAACCCATTGCCAGCGGTGAAATTCTTCTGTTTTGGTCACGGTGCGCACAAAGTTGTCGACCACGCGGGTGGCCAGCAGTCCTTTTTCGGTGCCGATCAGATCAGAGGTGCCGATTTCCTCATCGCCGAACATCAGAATCACCGGTCGCCCGCGCTGGCGTGCGACATGCAATGCCAATGTAGTCTTTCCTGTTCCCGCAGAACCGCGAAAGTGGCAAGGATACCCGGCATCCAAATAGGCCATTGCGCGGCGGCAAACCTGCTCAATGTCTGGAGCAAGCACGAAATCTTCCCGCGGTTCCAGGCGCAGCACGGTCTGTTGAGTATTGGCCGTCATTTATTCCTTTCTTAAATGACCACAAGTGTCTGCGAAATCAGCGAATGGGATAGAACAACTCATCCATCTGTTCGATTCTGCCGGCATCAGTCAAAGTATGCGCGGGTTGAACCAAGCGACGCCAATCGACTCCGACTTCGTTTCCCATATCCACCAGCTTGATGCCTTCGGGATGGGCCTGAACCGTGTGCAGCACTTCTTCCTCTCTCCCCGATGCAGAAGCGAAAGCGCGCTTCGCTCCGAACCCGAGAGTGGGTTCCCCATGAGTTCGAACTGCTCTTGCTCCACTCTCTTCTCCATAATTGCCGGTAGCGCCGGCAGAACTGTTTCGCATGGCGTGGCAGGTTCTGCGAAGCGCCGATACCGACGCGACGATTTCGAAACGATGCACGCGTAGCATACTTCTCATCTCAGAGAGCATCTTTCGGCGTGCAACGAGGCGTTGCGCAAGCACCAGATGAACCTGGGTTCTTCTGCACTCCACTAAAGCCCTTCGGACAGCAATGCATTCCTGCATGTGACTCCGCACAATGATTTACGCTCTCCGTGCGCTCATACTGCCGATCTTCCTGCGATCATTCTATGAGCTGCCGGTACCCGCGCTTTTCGCCAGTAGTGGCTCGCTTGCCGCTACGGATGAAGCTGTGGCAGAAACGGCCACCGCACGTTCTCGACTTTTCGAGACCTGTCTCAGCTTGGCGGCCTTGATGCTGATTTCTTTGAGTTTCGCCCGGATCTCGACCTGTATTGCCGGCCAGTGAGTCTGGGGTTGGGCACGTTCTTGGATAAATTGTTGCCGCCGCTCACGATGTTCATACAGTCGGGCATGGACGTTGGCTTTCACCTGGTCGATCTGCACCCGCCGAAACTCTGCCGAATCACGGCGTCGCTCCGCGGGTGCGCTTGGAGTATTCATCAGCTTTTCTCGAACCAGGTTGCTGCTTTCCATATCCTTCTCTTCCATTTCTGGCGACGTAATGACTGGCCCGGACAAAATGCCGCTTTTCA
>QIAW01000168.1:0-1016 GCA_003225655.1 Acidobacteriota bacterium | reverse complement strand
GCTTCGGCATATTTCAACCACGTATCAACCGAAGCGATCACTATGCGCGCTTCGAGCGCAAGCAGTTCAATTCCTACCAGCGTGAGGCGCACAAAAACGTCAATGACGCAGCCGCGATCCAGGATGCGATCCACGACTTCGGCCAAACTGGAACCATTTGTTGAGTGTTGAATAGTGCAAGACATGTGCTTTCTCCTGTTACAGCATTGAGAGCACGCCGAATGCCATTTCAGAAGGAACAAAAAGCCGGCTTTGGAGTAATTTTGCGGCTAGAAGGAAGCAGCCAACCGATTGTTGACAGGAAGCGATTTCCTATTTAGGGAATCGGTTCCCGATTTGGTATGGACGATCAGCTCTGCGCGGCGGCCATTTCTTTCAGCCGGGAGCGGAGCGTCTTAGGATCGACGCCCAGCATGCGCGCCAGTTCCTGCTGGCTGGCGTTCGTGCGTTTTTGAAGTTCCTCGATCACGCGTTTTTGTGCCTCGCGTCCGACCCATTCCTTGAGCTTTCCCAGGTCTATGACAGGTTCGGTGTCAGAGAGGTTGCCGACTTCCAGTGGCGGCTCAGCCTCCTCGTTGGCTTCGATCCTGGCAGCAGTACCAGAGGCCGATGAAGGAATAATGCGGCCAGCGATTGCCTTCACTGAATCTGGCAAATCGTCGGGTTCGATGGCTTGATCGGCCATAATCACTGCGGCAGAGATGACACGCTGCAGCTCGCGGATGTTTCCCGGCCATGAATAGCGGCGGATGATCTCCAGAGAATCGGGTGAAAACTCAAGCTCCGGCCTGCCGTAGCGCGCTCGTATTTCCCCGAGGAAGTGCAAGGCGAGCAGTTCTATGTCGTTGTGCCGCTCCCGCAGCGGCGGCAATGCGATGGTAATCCCATTCAGACGATGATATAAATCGCCGCGAAACGAGCCATTGTCAATTGCATTTTGCAGGGGCACATTGGTGGCTGCGATGAAGCGAATATCCACATGCCGCGTGCGAGCATCACGCGCACCCAGAGGAATG
>QIAW01000167.1 GCA_003225655.1 Acidobacteriota bacterium | reverse complement strand
ACGTAGCGCAAGAAATGGCGTCCTCTTGGTCGCGCATGGCGGCCGATGGCGGCCACACAAAGCTCGCCTTCGATCGGCCTGGCACCTGGAGCCAGAAATACAATCTGGTCTGGGACCGCATCCTCGGCCTTAATCTTTTTCCCGGTTCACTTTCCGAGGAGGAGATCCGATTTTATTTGCAGCATCAAAACGCTTTTGGTTTACCGCTGGATAACCGCAAGACCTACAGCAAGCTTGACTGGATTACCTGGACGGCAACACTTGCGGCTCGTCAGCAGGACTTCGATGCGCTGATTGATCCGCTTTACCGTTATATGACGGAATCGCCCTCACGTGTTCCTCTCAGTGACTGGTTCGAGACGACAGATGGAGCCCAAGTTGGCTTCCAAGCGCGCTCGGTTGTTGGCGGCGTTTACATCAAAATGCTCACCTTTCCGGAAATTTGGCGCAATTGGTCCAGCCGTTAGCCCTGCGCACTTGCGAAGCGCAGTTGAATCGGTTTCGAACAAGCCCTCACTCCGGCGAGGGCTTGTTCGTTTAATTAAGTTGGAAGCACGATCCCCAATAAGGAATCATTCGAAAACTGAACGGGTTATGTTATCTTCGGCTCGCAGGCGGGTGTAACGATCTTGAATGAAGCGCAGGAATGGAAACCGAAGGCCTCCAGACCTGGCTCGTGGCAAAAATTGACCCAAATCTGCTTGCTAGTTTGCCGGTAAACATTGAACGATTTAATAGTCAACGGGCAGCGAGAAGCGTCAGGCATCGTTAGGGCACAGCTCACACCGGGTATGTGACACCACAAGATCGAGTTGATAGCGGTGAATCTCTTCGAAAAATTCACTTGCACGTCTTGGCTACTGAGGGGGTATACTCATTCGCGTTGGGCAGTGTCTCGTAATGTGGGACAAAATGGACTCAGGTAACCGATTACCTTGCATCAGATGGCTGGAAAAATCGTTTTTCTGGATTATTTTTCTTACATTCTCGGAGTTTACTGCACAAGAGCGGTCAACATCATTAACTCTGGAGGGCAAAATGCTGTGGACACAGTTCACATCTCGAGGAGTAGCAATTCTGGTGAGTGCATTGCTGGCTTTGGTTGCTTCGAATCTAATGCTGGGCCAGGCAGTGAATGGCACGTTGCTGGGAAACGTGGTGGATTCCACCGGCGCGGTGGTAAACGGCGCAAAGGTGACGATCACCGAAATGAAAACTGGAGTGGGGCGCGGCACCACCACCAATGCCAGCGGCAACTACGAGCTCCCGGATCTCCCGCCCGGCGTGTACGAGGTCGTAATCGAGCATCCGGGATTCAAGAAGGAGATGCGACGCAATGTGGAGGTCGCGGTCAACAGCACGGTTCGGGTCAATCTCCGGTTGGATCTGGGAGAAGTCAGCGAAACCGTCGCGGTCACGGGAGATTTGCCTTTACTGCAAACGGATCGCGCCGATGTCGGCCGCAAGATGGAGGCTCTACAAGTTACCGAGCTTCCTCTGGGCACGAACCGCAACTTCCAAAACCTGTTGAACCTTGTGCCCGGCACCACGCGCGCCCATCGTGAGCACTCCGAGTTTTTCAATTCCCAAGACAGCCTGTCAACCGAAGTGAACGGCCAGTCGCGAGAGTTCAATGATCTGAAGCTCGACGGCGTCGATGACAACGAACGCACCGGTCTGTTGCAGGTCTACATCCCACCTGCGGAGGCGATCCAGACGGTGGACGTAACCACGGGCAACTATTCGGCTGAATTCGGCCGCGCGGGCGGGGCAGTGACCAACGTGCAGTTGAAGTCTGGTACCAACCAATTCCACGGCTCAGCGTACGAATACAATCGCATCAGCGCCTTAGCGGCGGTGCCATTTTTTCAGAATACGACAGTGGTGCCGAAAGGCAAGACCGTTTACAACTACTATGGCGGCACAATTGGCGGCCCCATTTTTAAGAATAAGTTGTTCTTTTTTGGCGATATCCTGCGGATCGACGATGTGCGCGGCAAGTTTGACCAGTTCACCCTTCCGACGGCCGCATTCCGCAGCGGGGATTTCAGTTCTGTCCTTCCTAATATAGTTATTTACGATCCGTATCAAACGACCGACGCAACGCACCAGACCCTGGTTCTCGACGCAAACGGCAACCCGATTCCCGTAGCAGCCGCGAGTCGAACGCCGTTTCCTGGCAACATGATTCCCGCAAGCCGCATTACGTCGCTCTCGCAGAAAATCCTAGGTCTGGTTCCTGGAACGAATGTATTGAACCCTGGGACAGGCCCCAATTACCAGGCGGTGACGAATTTCCTGAAAACCACGACTTCTTTTGATACCAAGTTCGATTTCAACCACACTGACAATGATCGCTATGCTTTCCGCTTCAGCCGGGCCGTTGAAAGCGTCAGCGATCAGCCGGTCTTTGGATTGGCCGGCGGTCCCAAGGGTGGCGGGTTTCAGGGCACCGGAGTCCAGCACACACAAAGCGGCGCGCTGAATCAAACCCATGTTTTCTCGCCAACGTTGATATCCGAGACGCGCATCGGCATCGACCACTATAGAAATATCACGCATCAAAGCGACTTTGGCTCGAATGCCTCGGACGCGCTGGGCATCAAGGGCGTAAACATCAACCCCTTTACCAGCGGGCTGACTGGGATCGATATCCAGGGTGGCTTTTCCAGCCCGATGGTTGGTTATGCGGCCAGCCAGCCCTGGGACCGCGGCGAAACCAACATCAACGGCGTGACCAATTGGACCAAGATCTGGGGCAACCATACCTTTAAGTGGGGTCTCGACCTGCGAAGGCTGCGCGACGACCTGGTGCAGTCGCAGGACTTCTCGCCGCGCGGAGTCTTCAGGTTTGGCACAGGCACTACCGACAACGGGTCGTCCAAAACCGGCTCTGCCAATAATCTCGCTGCCTTTCTGCTGGTCACCTACGCGGGAGACACCTGGCAGGTGACCCCAAGGCTGACGGTGAACGCTGGCCTGCGCTGGGAGATGTACTTCCCGCCGACGCCGCACCACTCCGGAGGCTTCTCCAACTATGACCCGACGACCAACTCTCTGGTTCTGGCTGGAATCGGCAGCAACCCATTGAACCTGGGGCGCACAACCTCCTACTCCTACTTTGCTCCGCGCTTTGGCGTGGCCTACCGCTTGACTGAAAAGCTCGTGGTGCGCGGTGGCTTCGGCATCAGCTACGAACCCTTTACCAACAACCAGTATGCGTGGGACTTCCCGGTACGCCAGGGCAATGCTGCGGCCGCCCTCAATAACCACTCAATCCCTACTTTCGATTACGGACGAGGCCAGGAAGCGGCCAGCATGGCAAAGGGGTTCCCCTCTCCTGTGACCGCTGTCATTCCCACCAATGGCATCATCGTGCTTCCCGACCGCCGCATGCTGCCTGTTGGACCTGCTCAACTGGCAACGCATTCCGGCGACAACTTCAATATCATTGACAAGAACTTCCGCCAGCCTTACATAGAAGCGTGGAACTTCGCGGTCCAGTATGCATTGCCCAAGAACTTCGTCATCGACGCGGCCTACGTGGGAAATCACGGTGTACGCGTTCCCATGACCATCGACCTGAATGCCGCTGTTGTTCCGGGAATCTGCCAATACGCAGACGCCACGAGCGGCTGCGCGGGCAAACTTCCGACTGACCTGATGAAAGATGATTGTCACGTCCGGCCGACTTGTGACCAGTTCGGCAGAACGGGTGCCAGCAATTTTCTGTTCAAACGGACAACCTCGAATTACAACGCGTTACAGGTGAAGCTCGACCACAAATGGTCAAGCGGTTTCCTGATGACGACCTCGTATACCTTCTCCAAGGCTCTGGCGTTCCGTTCCGATATGGGAAGCGATGGCGGGAACCCCAGCTTCTACCTTGACACCATCAACGGTGTTACGGCCCAGGGGTTCCATCGCAACTACTCCGTCACCAGCCAGGACCGCCGGCACGTCCTGACGCAGAGCTTCATCTATGATTTGCCTTTCGGCAGAGGAAAAACCTTCCTGAAGTCAGGATGGGCAAGCTGGATTGCCGGAGGCTGGCAGATCAGCGCGGTGCCTACTTTCATGACCGGCCGGCCGCTCCACTTTGTGGCAAGTGGCAGCTCGCTCAATGCTAACGGCACCGCGCAAACCCCTATTCAGATCGCGCCCTTCCATATGCTGGGCGGAATTGGCAAAGGCCACCCGTGGTTTGATATCACCGCCTTCTGCCCGGTGACCCTGAGTCCGGCGGCGGGTTCGGGTTGCCCTGCAGTGCCCAACGGTACCTTGGGGAACATGGCTCGTTATGCGTTTGCAGGACCCAAGTTCTTCAACATGGATGCTTCCATATCACGCAGGTTTTCTTTTACCGAACGCATTGGGATGGAGCTGCGGATAGATGCTTTAAATTCTACCAACACACCGCAGTTCGATCTCCCGAGTGTGGACTTGACCAATAGCAACTACGGCTTGGTTACTGGTACCGCGAGCGGTAACCGCGCGGTAACCTTGGCGGGGAAGATCACGTTCTGAACGTTGGGTGAGAAACTTCCTGCCATCTTTGGAACTGCTGGAGATTTCCAGCAGTTCCAATCCGGCGTGTGGCATCATCAGGAATTCTGCTGATTCCGTCTACACCGTTGTCAATGGAGATTTTCGCGAGCGTCATGTCTGAAGTGAAATGCCAAGAGCTCTTTGTCCAGTCTCGAAACGCAATGGGTACGATCTTTACAATTTATCTCTATGCGAACAACGGGACACGGGCTGGAGCTTTATTTGAAGCTGCTTTTGAAGAAGTCGAACGCTTAGAAGAAACATTGAGCAACTACCGCGAAACCAGTGAGCTTTCGCGTATCAACCGCCTTGCGGCACGGCAGGCGGTCACAACGGATCCCGAGGTTTTTGCTTTGCTCCAGGCATGCCTTGTTTATAGCCAGCGTAGCAATGGAGCTTTCGACGTTACAGTGGGACCGCTGATGCGGGCCTGGGGGTTCTTTCGTGGCAAGGGCCGCTATCCGACGGACGAGGAACTCCACCGCGCAAGACAGAGCGTCGGTTGGCAGCACATGCAGCTAGACCTGGCGACCCGCACGGTGCGCTTTGCCGCTCCTGGCTTGGAACTCGACCTTGGTGCTGTCGGGAAGGGCTATGCCGTTGACCGCGCAGTGAGGGTCTTGCGCGGAGCTGGAGCGAAAGCCGCCCTGGTCGATGCCGGATCTAGTACGCTTCATGCCATGAATGCGCCACCAGGAAAGAACGGCTGGAGGGTGTGTGTCCCGAAGCCAGGAGATCGTGCCCAGACACTCTCGAGAGTGACTCTGCGCAATCAGTCACTCCCCACCTCGGGGAGTTATGAAAAATCTTTTCAGCTCGAGGGAAACAATTATTGTCATGTGATGGACCCCAGGGAAGGTACGCCTGTGCAAGGCGTTCTCCAAAGCACGTTGGTGGCCCGCGATAGCACGACGACCGATGCGCTCTCCAACGCCATGTTCGTGATGGGACCTCAAGCCGGCAAGAAGTTGCTTGCCACCATATCTAATTCGCGGGGCCTTTGGATTCTCGGCGATCTCGACTCGCAGCGATTAGTCGAATGGCAATGGGAGGATTGCATGGACGATAGCAAGAAAGAGATGCCGCCTGCGCGGCGGCGGAAAGCAACGGTGGAAAAGCAACGTGAACAGACGCCAATTTATTAGCCAAGCCGCGGTTGCCGGCAGCGCTCTGCTGTTGGCGGAAGACGGGAAT
>QIAW01000166.1 GCA_003225655.1 Acidobacteriota bacterium | reverse complement strand
AATCCCGCGACAGGCGTGCAGGTTCTGGATGTGCCGGCAATACGTGCGGCGGCAGAAATTTATCCGTAGAGACGTAGCTTGCTGCGTCCCTACTTTTTCTGGGTTAGTAATTCCTGAATCGGGAACAATCACACAGCTTTCCCATCGTATTCGTGATTGTTACGGCGTTGTACATGATTTCGCACGCCTCAGGCGCCCTGCATAGCATCCCAAACCTTTTTGGTGTCGGCGCATTGGACGTAGCGCACAATTTTTCCGTTCTGCAAGGTCCACACGTGGGCAAATGCGGCTTCCATCCCCCGCTGCGTCTTGTTATAAGTGCCGCGGTAGAAACCGGTAACCACGATGGTTGCGCCGGCATCGAAGAAGTTATCTACGTGGGCGCGAAAACCGGTCCACTCTGTGGCCAGTGGGGCAAAGAGGTTCTTCGCCACCTCGTCAAAATTGTGAAAACTGCCGGTGTAAGGAAAGCCGGCAGCCTCCCGCCATTCAAACTGAGGGGCCAGGACCGCCTCGAGGTTCGTGGCATTCTGCTGTGCGTCTCCCAGGTAAATGCCCTTGATGATCTCAAGGTTGGTTTTCATGTGTCTGTTCCCTATGGCTCTTTGTTCCCCATGACCCAGGAACTCTTTTGTGAGCGAATATTTGCAATGACGTCTGCGAGCAATATTTAAAACACCTTAAAACCAAAAATAGATCCATTTTCCATTCTCTATGGCGTGATCAAGTTATACACTGATACGCGTCAGACCTCCACGTCACCAATAAGAGTCAAGATCGCACAGGAGACTTCATGTACGACGCCATCATTGTTGGCGCCCGCTGCGCTGGTTCGCCTACGGCGCTACTGCTGGCCCGTAAAGGATACAAGGTTTTGCTGGCCGATCGCGGATCGTTTCCCAGCGATATGGCTTTCTCGAATCACTTTGTCCACCAGGCCGGCACGGCGCGGCTGAAGCGCTGGGGATTGCTGGAGAGACTTGCGGCCACGGGCTGTCCTCCCATCACCACCGCTCATTTCGATTACGGGGCTTTCGCTCTCAGCGGCTCCCCGGTTCCAGCCGAGGGAGGAGTGACGGAAGCCTACGCGCCCCGGCGCAAAGTGCTCGATCCGATCCTGGTGGAAGCGGCGGTCGAGGCAGGAGCAGAGCTGCGCGAGAATTTTTCCGTGCAGGAAGTGCTTTGGGAGAACGACTGCGTCAGCGGGATTCGCGGCCACGCCAAAAACGGCGCCATGCTCACGGAAAACGCTCGCATTACCATTGGCGCCGATGGCATGTTTTCAACCGTGGCGCGCGCGGTGAAGGCGCCGGAATACAACGCTCAGCCTCCGCTCGAAGGCTCCTGGTACTCCTATTGGAGTGGCGTACCGATGAAGGGTTGGCATTTGTGGCTGCGGCCTCATCGCGTCATCTTTGCCTATAACACCAATGACAATCTCACGCTCATCGGTGCGGCCTTTGCTGCGCATGATTTGCCGGCTGTCCGCGGCGATATTGAGGGCAATTACATGCGGGCCATCGCCGCCTGTGCGCCCGAGCTGGCCGAGCGCATGCGCAGCGGCCATCGCGAGTCGCGCTTTGTGGGAGGATCGATTCCTGGCTACCTGCGCAAGCCTTACGGCCCCGGTTGGGCACTGGTGGGCGATGCCGGATACCAGAAAGATCCCTGTACGGCCTCGGGTATTACCGACGCCTTTCGCGGCGCCGAACTGCTGGCCGAGGCCATTGACGCCGGTCTGAGCGGCCAGCAGCCGCTGCAGCAGGCACTGACCGGTTACGAGCAGCAGCGCAACCAGACCGCTCTGCCCTTCTACGAATTGACCAGTGAGCTGGCCAGGCTCGAGCCGCCTCCGCCTGAGATGCAGCAGCTTCTGGCGGCGCTGCGGGAAAACCCGAAGCAGGCCCGCCGCTTCTTCGGTGTCTTTGCTCTTACCGTACCCGTGCCTGAGTTTTTCGCGCCGGAAAACGTGCAGCAGATTCTTGCCAGCCGTGAACGGGCAGCGACAGCTTCTTAAGCCGTGACCGTCTGGGCGGCTGGAGCGTGAAAAAGCAGTTGCCAACTCCGGGCAGTCCTCCGCCTTTGTGTACTTTGTGGTTAGCTTTTTTTTGACCTTAGAAGCGAAATACGATTCCGCCCCCGGCGACTAGATTGTGGTGACGGTCGTTCAGCCCAAAATCAGGATCAGGCTCGCCTGTGAAAAATTCGCGTACCTCCACGCGAAATCCCAAGGCCGGGATGGGTGTCTTGATATCAAAGCCACCGCCAGCTTGGAAGGCCCCGGTGGTATTGCTGGTGTTCACAGTCTGGCTTGTAAAAGTGCTTGTCACTGAATTAAAACTCACGCTGTCGAAGGTCGAGCTAAAATGGGCGAACCCTCCACCTGCACTGACAAAAGGCGAAATCGGCGCGCTGGGCAACAGTTTCACCTTCAGAGAAGGTGTGAAGAAGATGGAGGAAAAATGGTCCACGAATTTGTTTGAAGGCCCATCGCGGCGGGTAACACCCACGACCGGTAGTTCAAGATAAAGGGAAGCCGCATGAAAATCCACAATACGGCGGCCATAATTCCCCTGGAAGCTGACTGCGGTACTGTTGTCCGGAGAAAATGTTGCCCCGGCCAGCAACCCCAGTTCATTTTTTTGTGCAAAGGCGTAATTCGAAAACAGAACCAGCAAAAATAACACAGCAGTGAGGACACTTCTTTTCATGCATTCTCCTTGGAACTGCGTTGTTGACTGCTTGATTTTTAAAAAACTTCCTCGGATTCGGCCCTGATCGCAACCACTCTTGTAGCTGGCGAGGCTCACACTGTAAGTGATCTCCTCAAGCTAAGTTGCCGCGTAAACTGTTTGGATGCAGATTTGCTGTCCGGGTTCTTAAATCCTGCCGAATGAATCGTGCGTAACCGAATTAACGTCTAGAGCTTGTTTCAAAAATAGGTTTGTGTCAGGGCCCGGATTTATCCGTGCCGAAAAGGGCTCCTAAAAATAAGGGTTTCAGCTCCCTGAGGTTCGCTCTATAAATCATCTCGCGGATATTTTTGAAACACGCTCTAATGGCCTTTTCTTCTTATTGGGAAAGGGCAGGGTCAGCATGGCTTTGCTAACGGATGCCCGCCTGACTGAGACGTTCCCGGAGTTTTGCCTCGCCGGTCCGACCGCCGTAGTGGCCTGCGACTTTTCCTTCGCGGTCGATGATCATCATGACCGGCAAGCCTTGCGCCTGAAACTGCTCGACGACCGGTCCTCGCTCAGCCAGAACGACCGGATATGTGATCCCGGCCTTGTCTGCGAAATCTCTCGCTTTCCCGATAGGATCGTTGACGTTCATTCCGACGACAAGCAGTCCCTTGTCCTTGTACTCCACGAAGAGTTTCTGCAGGACAGGCATAGCCTCGCGGCACGGAGGACACCACGTGGCCCAGAAATCGAGCAGGACTACCTTGCCTCGCGTGCTCGAAAGCCGAAACTCCCCGCCACGCAAATCCTTCAGAATAAAATCCGGAGCCATCTCGCCGGTAAGGTCGCGGCCCAGGTTTCCCCCCGCGCTTCCGTGGGCAGGCGCCCAGCGGCTCCGGCAATATTTAGGCAAGATTAATAGAGCGGCGGAAGGCCCGCCGCTCTCGTAGAACCAGATTATGTGGAACCAGATTACGCCGCTTGCATCGCCTTCTTCGCGCGTTCTGCCATTTCCTGCGGCGCCACATCTTCGACGTGCGTTGCAATACCCCAGAGATGTCCGAATGGGTCCTGAATGAAACCGGAGCGATCTCCATAGAACTGGTCCTGGACAGGCTTCAGAACCTTCGCGCCCGCGGTGACGGCCCGCTCGACTATGCGGTCGACATCGGGGATGTATAAGTACAGGCTCACCGGACTCGCGCCGATGCTGGCGGCGCTGGTGTGCCCCTGGCCCATCTTGGGGTTTTCGTCGGCCAGCATGACGTGTGAGTCGCCGATCTTCAGTTCGGCATGAGCGACTTTGCCGTCGGGCGTATCCATGCGAAAGACTTCGGTGGCCCCGAAAACTTTTTTATAGTAATCGATGGCCTGGGAAGCGCCCTTGATGACCAGGTAAGGTGTGATGGAATTATACCCTTTGGGAATATGAGGGACTTTGCTCATGATTTTCTCCTTCAGAATGCTGGTTGAAGGTTGAGGTTTGCCGCACGCAGACTGCTCGCACGGCGCCGCATCTGCTTATGAGAACACAAGTTGTAAGCAGGCTCAAGCGGCCTACACGTGCTTTGCTCCCTTTGATTTTGCCGAAGTAACGCGGCCCAGCAGAGCGGGTGACTTCATTCGCCGGCAGTGTTCCTCAAAGTTCGGCCGCGGCCCCTTCCAGCGAAGGTCCTCGAGCGTTTCAAAAACGGGGACATCCACTCGCAAGGTGGCCAGGGTGCGAAACAACAGGGCATCGTTCCATGCGTTGAACAGTGATTCGGAAAGCAAGCGGGCCTTCTGGATGGAGGGATGCCACTCGTGCCAATCTTTGGGAATGCCTTCAAGGTGGGGGTACCGAGAGAAGGTCAGGGCCGCGGCCTTGACGCCCCATCCCGGCAGACCGGGGAAGCCATCGGCACTGTCGCCGACCACAGCCAGGTAGTCGGGAATCGATTGCGGCTTCACCCCGAACTTGGCCACAACCCCAGCCTCATCGCGCAAGAGATCGCGCTGGCGGTCCAGTTGCACGACGCGTGTGCCCACAACACACTGGCTGAGATCTTTATCGGGCGTACAGATGAGTACCTGCTTCACACGGTCATCGCCGGCTGCTTTGGCGGCGGCGACCAGCACTCCCATTGATTCGAGCGCCTCTTCGAGAATAGGGAACTGCGAGAGCAACTCCGCAGGCACACCCTCGCTGGTTTTGTATCCGGGATACAGCTCGTTGCGAAACGACTCCACCACGTGATCGGTTGCCACCCCAATGTGGGTGGCGCCGCGCTCGATCATGGATAAGACCGAGGCCAGCACCCCACGCACCGCGCCAACCTCCTTGCCGTTCGCATCTCGCGCCGAGGGCACGGCGAAAAAGTGCCGGAACAACTCATAGGTCCCGTCAATCAGGTGCACATCCATGCGGCTCCAATCAGTTCTCTGCAAGCGATGGTATACGACGTTGGCAGGGAATCAGCGGTTTGATATTCACTTGCGCGAGCGCTCGTGAACTAAAACAAAAGCTTACCGTGGATTTCACGGATTTTCGAAAAGCAGTGCAATCGTTTTTGGTTGAGAAAACCGGCTGAAGATTCTTCAGAGAATGCCTTGCAACAGCATGCGACGGAAACACTTTTGGGATGCTTCGCGCTCTGCATGACAATCTTAAAGAGAATCCGTGTTCATCCGCGTCCATCCGCGGCGAAAGTTTTGCTTTATTTTCTCTGCGTCTCCGCGCCTCCGCGGTGAAAATGGAGTCCAGTCCTGCGACGCCGAGACGTAGCGAGCTGCGTCTCTACGAAGCGATCTTCATGTAAAGAGAAACTCTTTTGTCCGCAAATCCTTGATGATGTCGCGCAGCTTGGCGGCTGTTTCGAACTCGAAGCGCTTGGCGGCCTCGCGCATGTCTGCTTCGAGTTTGGCAACGTAAGAATCCAACTCATCTTGCGATTTGAAGTCGGGTACGCCGTCGGCGGGCTGGGAGAAATCCGTGTAGTCGGCTTCTACGATCTTCACCAGAGACATATCGAGTGAGCGCACAATGCTCTCCGGAGTAATACCGTGCTCTTGGTTATAAGCCTCTTGCAGGGCGCGACGGCGATCGGTTTCATCCATGGCTTTCTTCATGGAATCGGTAATCCTGTCAGCGTAGAGAATGGCTCTGCCTTCGATATGGCGTGCGCAGCGGCCCATGGTCTGGATAAGCGAGCCCGCTGAGCGCAGGAAGCCTTCTTTATCGGCGTCGAGGATGGCGACCAGCGATACCTCGGGCAAGTCCAGGCCCTCGCGCAGCAGGTTGATGCCGATGAGCACGTCATACTCGCCCTTGCGCAGGTCGCGCAAAATCTTGACGCGCTCCAGCGTCTCGATCTCCGAGTGCATGTAGCGGCAGCGCACGCCGACCTCGCTGTAGTATTCGGCCAGATATTCGGACATGCGCTTGGTCAGCGTAGTCACCAGCACGCGTTCGCGGCGCTCGGCGCGGGCGCGGATCTCATGCTCAACCTGGGGATCAACCAGGCCCGTGGGGCGGATAATCTGCTCCACCACCACGCCCGCAGCTTTCGTTAGCTCATAGGGTCCGGGAGTGGCCGAAACGTAGACCGCCTGGTTCACGCGGTGCTCGAACTCCTCAAACGAGAGCGGACGATTATCCAGCGCCGAGGGCAGGCGGAAGCCGTATTCAATGAGCACCTCTTTGCGCGAACGGTCGCCGTGCCACATGGCATGCAGTTGGGGAATGGTCTGGTGCGATTCGTCGATAAAAAGCAGGTAGTCGCGCGGGACGTAGTCGAGCAGGGTGGGCGGGGCTTCGCCGGGCATGCGTCCGGTGAAGTGGCGCGAGTAGTTCTCAATGCCGTGGCAGTAGCCCACCGACTGGATCATCTCCAGGTCAAAGCGCACCCGCTGGTGCAGGCGCTGCGACTCCACCATGCGTCCCTGCTTTTCCAATTCTTTTTCCCACCAGGCCAGCTCCTGCAGAATAGAAACCACCGCCTTCTGCTTGGCCTCGGGCTTGAGCACGTAGTGGGTCTTGGGATAAATGGGCAGCCGCGCATACTTCTGCTTCACCGTGCCAAAGAGGGGATCAATCTGGGCGAGCGACTCCACCTCATCGCCGAAAAGCTCAACCCGGTAGGCCATGTCGTCATAGGGGGGGAAGATTTCAATCACGTCGCCGCGCACGCGGAAGGTCCCGCGGCGAAAGTCGCCCTCGCCGCGCTCGTAGAGAATTTCCACCAGCTTGCGCATGATGTCTTCGCGCTTGATCTTCTGTCCTTTTTCCAGGAACAATAGCATGCCGTAGTAAGCCTCGGGCGATCCCAGGCCGTAGATGCAGCTCACCGAAGCCACGATGATGCAGTCGCGCCGCTCAAACAACGAACGGGTGGAAGAGAGGCGAAGCTTATTCAATTCATCGTTGACCGTGGCCTCTTTCTCGATATAAACGTCGCCGGCGGGAATGTAAGCCTCAGGCTGATAGTAGTCGTAGTAGGAGACGAAATATTCCACCGCGTTCTGGGGAAAGAAGTTCTTGAATTCGTGATAAAGCTGCGCCGCCAGGGTTTTGTTATGCGCGATCACCACCGCTGGCCTCCGCGCCTGCTCGATGATCTTGGCCATGGTGTAGGTCTTGCCCGAGCCGGTCACCCCCAGCAGCACTTGGTGCTTTTCCGCGTCGAAGACGCCGCGCATGAGCTGCTCGATGGCGCGTCCCTGGTCGCCCTGGGGCTTGTAGTCGCTTTGCAGTTTGAAATCCATTGAGTTCGGCCTGGGGCTCCCCGGCAACAATTTTGCCCAAGGAGAATCTTTTTATTATATCCAGAAATGATGATTAACCACGGAGGCACGGAGACACAGAGAAGATCGGGTCATTGAGTCATTGAATAATTGTGTAATCGGGTAATTGTGTAATTGAAGAACCAAGGTGTGTGGATCTTCTAAAAAGGATGTAGGCGGAATTCTCTGAGAACCGAGAACTGAGAACTAGCGACCGAGCAGTGCTTTCGCAACTCT
>QIAW01000692.1 GCA_003225655.1 Acidobacteriota bacterium | reverse complement strand
TTCACCTCCATCATCAGGTTCTTGTATGGATCAACCAACGCTGTCCAGCCAGGCGGGATCACGGTTGTAGCACTGTACTCAACCACGATCGCCGGGCCATCCATTCGGTCTCCGGGTTCCAGATGTTCCCGGCGGTACATCTTGCCTGGCTTCATCTTCCCTTCAAAAATCATAGGCCGCGTCTCGATCAGTGCCTGGCCAGGATCCCCGTCACCGTGCGGGAACGACGGCATGTCAACACCCTCTCCCGGAATCGTAACGCGTAGGCGGATGTTGACGACCTCCACATTTTTACGCTCGTCCGCGTATCCATATCTTTTCTTATGAGCGCGATGAAATCGCTCGACGAAATCCGGGCCGGCCGGAACATTCAACTCGTAGCCCTGGCCGGGATAACGAAGATCAAAAGAGCGCACCGCCATACCGCGTGCAGCACCGTCGGAATCTGCCGCACTGCTTGCTTCAAGCTCACTGAAATGTGGCCCAAAATCTGCGTCAGCCTTGAGCATCACAGTCTTGGAGTAGTCGCGGACGGTATCGGCCAGCAGTATTCCCATCGCCGAGAGAGCTCCAGGCAATGTAGGCACCAGGACACGCGGCATTCGCAGCGCGGACGCCAGAGCGCAGGCATGCAACGGTCCGGCTCCGCCAAACGCCACCAGCGTGAACTCACGCGGGTCATGGCCGCGCTCCACGGAGATGAGCCGAATCGCTCGCTCCATGGCGGCTTCGGCAAGCAGCACAATCCCGCTTGCAAAATCCTTCACCGTGCCCATCGGCCCCCGTGCCTTTTCCATATAAAGGCGAGTTCGCTCCAGATCTAATCGCAGCTTGCCGTCGAGGAAGTGCTCAGGATGCAACCTTCCCAAAATCAGATTGGCATCGCTCACCGTAGGCTGCGTTCCGCGTCCGTAGCAGATCGGTCCCGGACTGGCGCCCGCCGATTCCGGCCCCACATGCAGGATTCCAGCCTTGTCAAAGCGCGCCAGCGATCCGCCTCCAGCTCCAACGGTGTGAATGTCAAGCATGGGAACGCTGATTGGCATTTGCGATATCAGCGCTTCGTTGGTGGCGCGGGGGCCGCCTTCGCCCGCATCCACCAGACTGACGTCAGTGGAGGTCCCTCCCATGTCGAAAGCGATGATCTTGGAAAGGCCACACTGCTGGGCGATGCGGAAGGCGCCGATTACGCCGCCCGCCGGACCGGAAAGAACAGTTCGCACCGGCTGCTCGGCGGCAAAGCCCGCGGGAATAATGCCTCCGGAAGATTGCATGACATCGAAGCCGGCGCAGTGGCAAGATTGCCGGAGATTATCGTCGAGCCGCTGCAGATAGCTGCCTGCCTTGGGGCCGAGATAGGCGTTTACGCTTACCGTGGACGCGCGCTCATATTCGCGAAATTCCGGAAGAATCACGTGTGAGACAGAGATCGGCAGTCCGAGCGGACGCAACGCTTCAGCTACTGCCCTCTCGTTCTCTGGGTTGGCGAATGAAAACAGGAGTGAGATCGCGATCGATTCTGCCCCACTGGCACGCAGTTTTTCCGCCAGTTCACTAAGCTCTGCTTGTGCCGGCCTGCGCAGGATAGTGCCGTCAGGCGCTGTACGTTCCATGATGCCAAAACGAAGTTCGGACGGCACGATGCAGGGAGGCGGCGTGGCAAACCAATCATACAAATGCGCGCGCGCCTGACGGCCAATGGAGATGGTATCTTCAAATCCGGCAGTGGTAATAAATGCCACGCGCGCGCCTTTACGCTCCAGCAAGGCGTTGGTCCCAACCGTGGTTCCATGGCGCACCAGCGGAACCTTGCCGTCAGCCACGGTCTGGACCGCTTGCGCCACCGCGCTACCGGGATCTTCGGGCGTAGACAGGACCTTCAAGACTTTCACGCCTGCGTCTTCGAGATAAACACAGTCCGTGAAGGTCCCACCCGTGTCGATTGCAATTCGCATCGTGCTGCCCTCCTGAAAATAAATATCAACGAAGAGACTGTATAGCGCGTTTGCGTGCCGAAAGTCCTCGCACAAATTACTATTTTTCTATTATCGAGTCCTTACCGAAACACAGTAGCAGGTATCCATCATTTTCCCTCTTGGGAGCGCTAAAGCGGTTTCTGCGAGCACGTGCCCAATCCAGCGGCGGCGCTATGCTTGCGCCCTGCCAGCGAGGCACGATCTTCGCATCGCGTATCAGGATAATTGCAATCGGCAATCAAAGTCTTTTCAGAAAACTTAAAAAAGCGATAAAAAAATATGAACGCGATATTTTGGAACAACTAGATCAGAAAAGAGTATGTTCCTGCATTTGTGATTGCCTTGATCTACCAGGCATTCGGAGAACGGAACCGCGCTTTTGAATGGCTGGATAAGGCCCGCGATGACCGGTCTAACGGGATAATATATCTAAGGGCTGATCCTCTGTTAAATGATCTGCCTATTACAACTGGCTGAACCAGCAACGACTGGCGGGAGCCGAACGGTCTTCATTCCTCGTTTGGTTTGAAGGTCACGGCAACGCTCTGTGATCGGACTGTCAGTGCCGCGCGGCACGGAAACAAACAGCGAAACCGATGTCAGGGAACTTCTTTCCTGGATCATCTGAAGAAGGGCGCACAGGAGAACATGATTATGCAGACCGAAACGAACCATCTAGGCCGAAGGGCATTTGTTAAGCTGGCCTGCATCACGGTTGCCGGCTCTCTCGCAGGCATTAGAAACGCGGAGGGAAAGTCACCGAAGATGGTGTCCCTCTTCGACCATAGCACGCTCAATGGATGGATTCAGATCGAGAATAGCGCAACGTCGCTTTCCAGCGGTGGCATTACCGATCCGGCGGCCTTTACCGGCAAACTTACGACTGGGACGGATGCGATGTCTGCATTTCTGCGCAGCCGGCTGCAGGATTCGGTGAAGGCGGAGCTGACCGCGTATTCCGCATCGAGCCTAAATGCCAAAGCTGTAATATCGGCGCTGGTGAAGGACCTGAATCAGGTCATCTCCGGCCCGTCGATCCATGACAAAGCACGTTTTAGCGATATAGTTCTACGGCCCGAGACTGAGAAGTTGCTCCACAAGAATCCAAGCGGTCAGGAATTGGCGCGACTGAATAAATTATTGCTTGAGGATGCTTATCCGGGGGAGTTGGCGAAGAGCTCTTCAACCGGCTGGGTTGTGAAGGACGCTGTCATGGCCAGCACAGGCACCGGACGCGGAGTCATCTACACGGCGAAGGACTACAGCCGCTACCGGCTGATGTTCACGATGAGGCATGTCTCAGGCAATCCAGACCATCAGGCTTGTATCCTCATCTTTTGCAATCGTCCGCAATCCGGGGAGAAGCCTCTTGATGCGCTCGGTGGGATTCAGTTTCAGGTCCCCAACGGTGGACACTGGGATTACCGGCCGGGAATGAACAACAGTGGCGGACAGGAGTTTACCTCCGTGACGAAGACTCACTTCGACCCTCACGAGTGGAGCCGGGTCGAGATACTGGCGGACGCCTCCAAGGGAACTGCTCGCATGGCTGTTGCTCAGCCGCCTGGGAGCAAGGCCGTTGAGGTGCTTGACTTCAAGGATGCAACAGCCGGCAAGCTGGGGCCGATTGCCTGGCAGATGCACAACGCAGGTTTGTTTGATGAGTATAAGGAGGTCACTCTTGAGTTAGACCCGAAGGACAACGATCTGATCACAGTAAAGTGAGCTGCCCTGCGCGTGCTATGTTCTCGTTCGATGAACGGTGGCGAGATGTAATCTTTGCCACGATCTTCCATTATGAACCTTCATCATGGGGCAAGTTTCATAGACGTGCAAGTTGGCAGATGAGACCGAGACAGCTCGACCCTGGCCAGGGTTATTCAAAAGTGAGTAGCTGGCCTTGTCCTATAAAAGCGGCGCCCTGACACGTGCCTGGGGAGAGCTATAGTAACCGCGAAAACGCTCCAAGCTTTACTATTAACGAGAATTCTGGAGTCAAACCTTTACCCTCGGCGATGTCAGCATCTCGTGCACCTTCTGGACAAGTACCTGCATGGCCACAGGTTTCTCGAGGAAAGAAAATTCTGCTTCCGTCATCCCCGCGAACGAGATCCGATCGGGTGTGTAGCCCGACAAGAACAGCATCTTGATCTGCGGACAGATCTCGCGGATGTGCCGGGCCATCTCGGGTCCATGCATCTCGGGCATGACCACATCGGTCAGCAGCAGGCGGATTTCTTCTTTGTGCCGGCTTGCCAGTTCGATGGCTTCGCTGGGGCGGCCCGTCTCAAGCACCTTGTAGCCTTGTTTCTGGAGAAAGTCGCTGATCATGCTCCGAAGACAGTCTTGATCTTCAACCAGCAGGATTGTCTCCGTGCCTTGCACCGACCCCGACCGGACCAGCGGTACATCAATCACCTCGACCGCCTGCAGCACCCGCGGCAGGTAGATCTTAAATGTGGTGCCCACGCCGGCTTCACTATGAACGGCAATGGCGCCGCCGGCCTGCTGCACGATCCCATACACGGTGAACAGGCCCAGACCTGTTCCCTTGCCCTGCTCCTTGGTGGTGAAGAATGGCTCAAAGACGTGGGCCTGTACCTCTGGCGGAATTCCGCTTCCGGTGTCGCTGACCGACAGCAGCACGTAAGGGCCAGGGGTGCAGGGCGGAAGCTGCTTCGCTGCCTCCTCATCCAGTTGCACGAATAATGTTTCCATGATGAGGTTGCCGCCTCGGGGCATGGCGTCGCGCGCATTCACCGCCAGATTCAGGATGATTTGCTGCAACTGAATAGGATCGGCGTGCACCAGCGCCGGTTCTGCAACCGCGTGTACTACGATCTCGATATCTTCGCCGATCAACCGCGGCAGCAGCATGCCGGTCTCCTGCAAGATCGGATTCATGTTCAGCACCCTGGGCGCGACCACCTGCTGGCGGCTGAAGGCCAACAGTTGCCGCGTGAGACTCTTGGCCTGGTCTG
>QIAW01000691.1 GCA_003225655.1 Acidobacteriota bacterium | reverse complement strand
TCCACGATCCTTCGCCAGAAAAGATTCCACCGAAGCCGTTGCCGACAATGCGGGAGAGTTGCCAGCGGGTCTTGTCGGCAGCAAAGTCGGCGTTCAAATTGAGCGCTGGTGTGTGCAGGGCCGGGCTCGCCCACTCAGCTTTTCTCAAGAAGATTTTTCCCCGCGAGGAAATCTCTTCAAGCGAGAAAGCGCCCTGCCCGATCATCTGCAGAGTTCCCGCGCGCAGCTCGGGAGTTCGCGTGATGGCACCCACCTGATGCAGGTCGAGCAGAAAATCGTAGCTGCCCTCGAGTCGCAGCGTGCTCAGGTCGGGCACGCGGCCTTTGAAATTCAGCGCCGAACCTTCTGACCGCCAGCGCAGTGAAGTCACATCGGCGGCGGTCTTGGAAAGGCTGAACTCGGCCTCTATGCTGGATGAAAATGGACGAAGTTCCTGGATGTAGCTTCCCAACTTGCCGATTTTCACCGATCCATCAAATCGCCGCGCGGCCGTAACGTACGTCAGCTTCGCAGCCACGTCCTCGGCCTCGATATTCAGAGGTATGTGCTGATCGTTCCAGATGAGTTCTCCAGCGGAGATTTCAGCATGCTCGACTCCGAGATCGAACAGTCGCAGCACACTGGTGGGCTGCGTTTTTTCCACGACGATTGGCATCGGTTGGTTCGTGGCTCCTGCCGGGCCAACCATAATGTGAATTACAGGACGCTCAGCAACCAGGCCGCGCAGGCCGAAATCACCGGCGAACAGCGAAAGGATTTTCAAGCGTACGAGAAGATGATCAATGTGAGCGTAGGGTAACTCGCCGGCAGGCTCAAGGCCGTGCACGGTAAGATCATGGATATCAATCTCGAGTTGTGAAAGCTTCCAATGCAGGGAACCGAGCTCAACTCTTCCACCGGTGATGTCTTGCAGCTCAGCAATGACCTTGAGCCGGACCCAGTTTTCGAAACGCCGGCTGGTCAGATACCATCCGGTGGTTATTACCAACAAAAACAAAAGGATACCGGCGCCCAATTGCACCAGCTTGCGCTCGCGACGGCCGGGTTTTTGTTTTTTCGATTTCATGTTTTTGTACGATTAATGCTTGCGCCGTTCGAGACATTTGCAACTAAGCCGGCCATATATCTGACGACGTATGGCTCCGAGTAGCACTTTGATACGAAACTCCTTTTTGATCATAATTACCCCGCGTAAGATTCATCGCATCTGGATCTTCCCCTGTTGACGAAGCGTGTGTAGCCAATTGTTGAGTTGCTCGTCCAGGATCTTTTGTGTCAGCAGCTCACGGATTTGCGCGGCAACCTCGGCGAGCGGCGGATCGGGAGCGCCGGCTTTCTCGAGCTGCGGCATGAGCGTCTCCCGATAGTAGCGTTCGATTTCCACGGGCTCAATCTGGATCGCCGGCCGGAAGCGCCGATCCACAAATCTGAGCACGCTGAGTTCACGCGTGACTTGGTCTTCAACTTCCTCCGGCGTGAACCCATACTGGGAGAGGGCTGCCTTCCATTCGAGCGACTCTGTTCCAGACGTTGATATTCGATTGTGCAAAATCTGCGCCTTCAATTCTCCCACCTTGCGCGTGACCTCCTCGGCACTCACCGGATGTGGGTCTTCCATCTTCATCTCCTGCTCAATCAGGCGCTGGTCGATCATGCGTTGCAGCGTCGCCCGGCGTTCGGCTATGGTAATTTCGGCCAGCCCGCGTTGATTCAGGAAGCATTCGTAGCGCACAACGTCATCCCATTCGCTGGCGAGGATAGGATGCCCATCGACGACGGCGACCACGCGATCGAGCACATCAGAAGATGATAGTCCCGATGCGCAGCCTAGCAGCAGGATGAGAGCGAGATGAAATCGGCATTTCATCAGAATGTTTGCCCCAGACTGAAGAAAAAATTGAAGTGCTTAAGAGAGTCCACCCGATTCTGTTGCGGGATAGGAAAGCTGGGAGGATTCAAATTGTATCCGACGTCAACGCGGATGGGGCCGATGGGAGTCTTGTAGCGTAATCCCGCGCCGATCGCCTGTGAGTTGTAACTGAAGCTGCAGGCCGGCAAAGGACCAAGAATTCTGCATTGCGAAACGCTTTTCTGATGCAAGCGGAATAATCCAGGGAAAAAATCACTGGCATGGGCAAAGATGTTTCCCATGTCGTGGAACAAAACAGGGCTCAGGTCCTGGCCCAGATAAGGCAAGGTAAACGGAGGCAGGCGCAGCTCCAGTTGATTGAGGAACAGCGCATCACCGCCGACGGGAAACCCGGTTTCGAGATCGCGCGGGCCAGCCTGATTGAGAGCAAATCCGCGATGCGAGTTCGCGCCGCCGCTAAAAAAGCGCTCGGGCAGGGGCACGATTCCCTGGCTGCCCCGGCCAAAGGGCTCCTCAAAACCAATTTCAGTGAAGCGGGCGAAGACCAGCCGCTTTTTGTAGAACAGATGATAGGTGGCATTGGTGGTAAGCAATTTGTTAAAGCTCGTCTCAGAACCAAAGGCTTTTGCCGATACACCAAAGTTGAAGGTCGTGTAGTTGCCCTTGCGGGCGTCAAGAGGATCATCACGTTTGTCACGAACCAGGGTAAAACTGGGCATACCCACGCGTACGGGTTGCGATAACAGTGGAATTAGACTAGGCGAAATGTGCAGGGTGCGCGGATCCACCTTCACGCGGCGATAGCTGAAGCTGTAAAGAAGCGTTGTGATCCGGCTGTATTTCTGCTCCGCCTGCAGGGCTCCCTCCAAGCGATCGGCGGTAAAGGTGCGTACATCGCGTGTGTTGTCATAGAAGCTGGTTAAGATCAGGTTCCAGTTTTCCCGCTGAAATAAACGTGGCGCCTCATAGCTGAAGAGCGCAAGTTTTTGCAGGCGTCCGTAGCGCGACTTGAACAGCAGGGTGTGGTCACGTCCGAGAAAGTTGAGCCGGGTCACGTCAAAAGAAACCCGCGGGCTGACGCCGGTGCCTCCCTGCGGCTGGTTAGACTGCCCAGGATCGCTACCGCTGTCTATTTCCAATCCAAAACCATAGTTAAAGGTGTAGCGTTTTGCCTCTTCCACCTGGAACAGGACATTTTTGTGGTCCTCTTCGCCATCGGGGTTTTGTATGGCCGCATCCACCTGGTTGAAGATGCCGAGATCATAGAGACGGCGCTGTGTGTCAAGCATCTCAGCCTGACTGAGCGGATCGCCTTTATGCACCTGGACTTCCCGGTTAGCTACATAAGGGCGGGTAAAGTGCAGTCCAGAGAGGAAGGTGTTATCCACGAAAATCTGACGGCCTTCTGTAATCTTATAAGTGAGTGCCACTCGCGGCGGATCGGAAGAAACCTGCCGGTAGGTAGCTTCAAACTGCACGTCGGGAAAGCCATTGTTGAAGTAATAATTGGTGACGTTGTCCCGGTCAGAGGCGATGTTGGTCTCTGAAAATGGCTGGTCTTCCTTGGTGTCAACCATGCTACGGATAACATCCGTAGGAATGGTCCTATTACCCTCGATGGCAAACGTCTGCACCCGTGTCTGCGGCCCTTCTTGAATGTGAATGACGACG
>QIAW01000690.1 GCA_003225655.1 Acidobacteriota bacterium | reverse complement strand
CCGGAGACCTGCGAGCCCACCTGGACGCTGGTGACGGCGTTAATGGTACCGGTGGCTTCCACCACCTGGCGAACGTCTCCGCGCTCGACCGGAGAGGTAAAGTACTGAGTGCTGTCTCCGCGATTGAAGACGAACGCCGCCAATACAACCACAACCAGGACAACTGCTGCTACGATGAGCCAACGTTTGCCGGGAAGTTTCATGCTATTAATTTTCACGAGATCGATTCCTATTTTTTAGACGCGTTTCCACAAAGAAAGGACTCCACAAGTATAGCGATATAACAAAACTTAACTGAGCGCAGCAGCTCTGCTTTTACACTTCTTTACATGCTGGGAAGTATTGCCGCGTATAACGATAGAGTAACGGTTCTAATCGTATATAATCGTAGATCTATGGCTGAATTGCTTCATGCGCGCGAGGCGGCCCAGATTCTGGGCGTGAGCTATGCCACTCTCAAGCAGTGGATCTACAAGGGCAAGCTGCGCAGCGTGCGTACGCCCGGCGGACATCACCGTATTCCGCGCCATGAACTCGATCGCTATCTGCATCGCCGGGGAGAGAAGATTGGCCCCGAGCGGCGGCGCAGCTTCCGCCGCATCAGCGGGCGCAATCAACTCGTGGGCCGGGTGGTCGAGATCCGCAAAGAAGGTCTGCTGGCGCAGGTGAAGCTCTCGATTGGCGGGCAGCAGATTACATCGATCATCACCGCTGATGCGGTCCGCGAAATGGGCCTCGAGGTTGGGCAGACGGCGGCGGCGCTGATCAAATCCACCGAGGTCATGATCCTTACCGTTTAATCCCATGTTCTTACAAACGTCGCTGAAAAAAATCTTATCCGCTCTGACGTTGATGCTGTGTATCTCAGCCGTGGTGCACGCCCAGGAGCTTCGTGTCGCTGCCGCCGCAGACTTGAACTTTGCCTTGCCACAGATTGCCAAAGCCTTCGAGGCGCAGACTGGAACCAAGGTGCTTCTCTCTTTCGGCTCGTCGGGCAATTTTTTTGCGCAGATCCAGGGTGGCGCGCCCTTTGACGTCTTCTGCTCCGCCGACATGGGCTATCCGCAAAAACTGGCCGCCGCCGGTCAGGCCCTGCCGGAGAGCCTGCGCCAGTATGCCTCCGGACGCCTCGTACTCTGGGTCCGCAACGACTCGAAGTTAGACTTCGAGCGCCAGGGATTGAATGTGCTGCTGGATCTTGACGTAAAAAAAGTTGCCATGGCCAATCCCGAACACGCTCCTTACGGCCGTGCCGCAGTGGCGGCACTGCAAAGGGCCAAACTGTACGACCGGTTGAAAGACAAACTGGTGCTGGGCGAAAACATTTCGCAGACAGCGCAGTTTGTGACTTCAGGAAACGCAGATGCCGGGTTGATTTCGCTCTCGCTTGCCCAGGCGGCTGAGCTGCAAAAGCAAGGCCGCTATTGGGAAATTCCGCCGGGAATCGCGGAGAGCCTGCCGCAAGGCGCCATTGTTTTGCGCCAAAGCAGCTCTCACCAACTGGCAGAAAAGTTTCTCGATTACCTCTCCTGTCCAGCAGGAAAAAAAATTCTTGCACAATACGGATTCGACGTGACCACTGCGGAGTCCTCTGACGCAAAGAAATGCGGAGAGTTCACCAAGTGAACTGGCAGGCAATAATCCTGACCTTGCGGCTGGCCCTGACTGTCTCTGCCGTTCTGGTGATCATCGGATTACCCCTCGCCTATTGGATCGCTTTTTCCCGCCGGCGCTGGAAGTTCCTGGTGGAATCGCTGGTCGCCATGCCGCTGGTGTTGCCGCCCACGGTGCTGGGTTTTTATTTCCTGCTGCTGCTGGGACGCGGCGGCGCTGTGGGCGCGTGGCTCAATCGTATTTTCGGAGTCACTCTGCCTTTTACCTTTGCCGGCCTGGTGGTGGCGTCGGTTTTGTACAGCCTGCCCTTTGCGGTGCAGCCGCTGGTCGCGGGCTTCGCCTCGGTGGATCGCAAGCTGATCGCCGCATCCGCGCTGCTGGGCGCTTCGCGGACGCGAACTTTCCTGCGGGTCGTTCTGCCGCTCTCGCTTACCCATCTCATCACCGCCGTTGTGCTGAGCTTTGCCCATACCTTGGGGGAGTTCGGTGTTGTCCTGATGGTGGGCGGCAACATTCCCGGTGTCACGCGCACGATCTCCATCGCCATTTACGACGACGTTCAAGCGCTCAATTACGCCAGCGCCAACCAGAACGCGCTTTTCCTGCTCATCTTTAGTTTCGTCATTCTGTCGCTGGTCTATGCGCTCAACCGGCGTGCCTTTTTCATTGGGACGGTGCAATGAACCAGGTTTCGCCGCTTCAGGAAAAAGCCAGGGCTGCTGACCGGCTTCTCCTGCGGATCACAAAGCAATTCGCAAAGGCCAGGAACGGAGCCGCAGGATTTTGTTTGGATCTAAACGCAACGGTACTAGCGGGAATCACCATTCTGTTCGGCCGCTCCGGCGCAGGGAAGAGTACGCTGCTCGATTGCATCGCCGGCTTGCTTCCCCCTGACAGCGGGCGCGTGGCACTAGGCTCAGAAGGGGAAGAAACGGTATTCTTCGATTCCGAAAAGGGTGTGAATATCACTCCGGCCCAGCGCAGAATCGGATACGTCTTCCAGAGTCTTGCCCTGTTTCCTCACCTGACCGTCAACGCAAATGTGGAATACGGTCTCGTGCGTCTTGATCGCGAGCAGCGGCGGCAACGCCGCGCGGAAATCCTGCAATTGTTTCACTGCGACTCCCTGGGCGAGCGTAAGCCCGATGAAATCTCCGGAGGTGAGCGCCAGCGCGTTGCCCTTGCCCGTACCCTGGTCACCGGGCCGCGCATTCTTCTGCTCGACGAACCCCTCAGCGCTCTCGATGTGGGCACCAAGCTGAAGATCCTGGAAGATTTGCAGGCATGGAATCGGCGGCGTCGGATTCCCATTCTTTATGTGACTCATAGTCCCGCGGAAGCCATGCGATTGGGTGAAAACGTCATCTACCTGGAAGATGGCGGCGTGCTGGCCCAGGGCAAGCCGGAAATTCTGCGGCAATATGCAGTGGATGAATTCTAAGCGGCAAAACAGCACCGACTGCGATCAAAACTTGCCTACAAACACCGGCTCCGGATGCAATTCGATGCCAAAAGCCGCATGCACCCGTTGCTGAATTTCATTTTTGAGGGCCACAATATCGGCGGCGCGCGCGCCTCCACGATTGACGATGGCTAGCGCGTGCTTGCCCGAAATTCCCGCCGCTCCTCGCTGGAAGCCTTTGCTGAATCCGGAGTGTTCAACCAGCCATGCGGCAGAGATTTTTATTTTCTGGTCAGCGGCAGGGAATTGCGGCACGCGCTCTCCCCGTGCCGCCGGTCTGCGGTTGACCTCTTCATAAAGGGCTGGCGTGACGATGGGGTTCTTGAAAAAACTTCCCGCGCTGCGGCAATCCGGGTCGCCCTCCACCAGCAGCATGGCTTTGCTGCGACGGATCTCGCGCACGGCCTCGCGGGTTTGTTGCAAAGTGGCGGAGCTGCCGGCAAAGAATTTTTTCAGGTCCGCATATTCGATATGAGGGGCCGCGCCTGGCATAAGCGAAAACGATACATGCAGAACAATGTAGCGCCCGCGAGCGGAGGAATTAAAGATGCTGGTGCGATAAGCCAAGCCGGAGTCGCGGTTTTCGATCTCGCGAATCTGGTTCTGTTCCAGATCGAGCACGCGGACGCGGGTAATCGTCTCCGCCACTTCCTGCCCG
>QIAW01000165.1:1394-5300 GCA_003225655.1 Acidobacteriota bacterium | reverse complement strand
CGGGGCCACCATGCTCTGGCATGAAAGTTCCAGGGAGATCGAAATCGCCGCGTTTATTGAGCATCATGGGCCGGGTGACCTGACCCCGCGCGCAATCGAATTCCACCTCAACGCCTTTCTTGGATACTTCCAAGATCACACGTTCACCGCCCCATGTGCCGGTGGCAACGGTCCTGGCATGTGCTCCAGAATGCATGCTGCTGGCCTGCAAGCAAACGCCGCATAAGGCGGAGGCCAGTGCCGCGACAAGCGAAAGCTTGATGATTATGCCTGACGATTGCATAGAGTCAGGTTTTCTCCTTAAACAAATAAAATCTAGCGACCGCTGCCTGCAACGAGCGCTGGAAAATCCCAATTTGGCACAAATAATACGTCTTACCAGGGAATAAACACCTTAAAACCATGAACTTTGCGGTGCTGCTATTAACTATATTTCTTTTAGTTGCAAAACCCGAGTCTCTCGATCATAATGACGCCACCGATTCCCCCTACATATACGGCAGTACAAGGTTGAGTAAGCAGTCCTAAACGTACTGATCATAAATTAACTATCGATAGGGGTCCTCGTCATGCGCCATTCCGTTCTCCGTACTTTCAGTACGGTGTTGCTGTTCTTCGTCTTTTGTTTACCTGCTTCTTTTCTGGGGCAAGCGCAGAATTCAAAGAAACCGTCTTCCAACAAGCGGGCTGTCAAAGAGACCACTTTAAAAGCTGACGAAGGTCCATGGGTCAAAGTTAAAATACCTATTCGGAAAGACCGCCGGATTCCATTGGCCGCTGGCGAGCAAGGTCAGGGTGACGGGAAACCTGCCGAAATGCCCGCTTTCCGCGTTCTGAGCCATCCGCGCGAAGACCGGCTGATGCAGGGACACTCGTTCGATCACGACCTGAGAACGCTGCCGCAGATACCCCCAGAGAAGTTCGAGCGGCCGGAGTTTGAAGAGCCGAAGATAACACCAGTGCCCTACCCGGGCACGCAAGCCAACTCTTCGCAGAGTACAACTACAGCTACAAGTCCTTTCGCGCCATCTGCACCCGCGCCAGCTCCCAGTAATAGTTTTGAAGGCCTCGATTTTACCAACTGGGGCGCCGGGCATCCGCCTGACACCAACGGAGACGTGGGGCCGCAATACTACATCCAGACCATCAACACCTCGGTGGGCATTTACAACAAGAGTGACGGCACACGCGTGACGGCGTTTATTTTCAACACGCTCATGAGCCAGGGCAGCTTCGGCAATCTGTGCGATACCGGCAATTTCGGCGATCCTGTGGTTGTGTATGACACTTTTGAAGACCGCTGGGTCATCACTGATTTCGCCTTCAACCTCAGCGGAGGTAACCCGGTCGCGCCGGAATTCCAGTGTTTCGCCGTATCCAAGTCCGGTGACCCGGTTGCAGGCGGCTGGAATTTTTATTCAATCCAGGTCAATGGCGGCTTTGGTGATTATCCCAAGTTCGGCATCTGGCCTGACGGCCTGTACATGTCAGCCAACGTGTTTGGCTTCGGCGCCGGCGGTGCTTTCCAGAATGTTCGCGTGTGGGCGCTCAACAAGGCCCAGATGTATGCTGGCGCTCCCACCGTCCAAGTGCTCTCGTTCGATGCGGCCATCGGCTATAGTGCGACCAACGCCACATTAAATCCAGCTATCCGCTATGCAGGACGCCTGGCTGGCGATCCAGTCAATTCCATCACTCAAACCGAGCAATCGCTCATCGAAGGCACTGGAACGCAATCGGGAAACTGGGGAGCATCGAGCTGCACGCGCTGGGGCGATTACAGCGCCATGACGCTCGATATGGATGGCTGCACTTTCTGGTACACCAACATCGGGGGAATCGAGTCGCTATGGAATTCGCACACTGTGGGTGCTTCAGGGGCCACATCTGCCCAGTCTGCCGTGCGCTATTACCAGGTAAAGGTCACCGGCGGGACTGTGGAGCCCAACGCAACTCAGGTGACATGGCCATCGGCTATAGTGCGACCAACGCCACATTAAATCCAGCTATCCGCTATGCAGGACGCCTGGCTGGCGATCCAGTCAATTCCATCACTCAAACCGAGCAATCGCTCATCGAAGGCACTGGAACGCAATCGGGAAACTGCGGAGCATCGAGCTGCACGCGCTGGGGCGATTACAGCGCCATGACGCTCGATATGGATGGCTGCACCTTCTGGTACACCAACATGTACTACCAGGTGACCGGATTGGCCTTCAATACGCGCATTGGCGCGTTCAGTTTCCCAGGTTGCACTCCGGTGGCTACCGGCACGTTGCAGGGCACGGTGACGGCTTCGGGCAGCGGCAACCCCATCAACGGCGCGACCGTGGCGCTGGGAAGCCGGACAACGACTACTGATGTGAATGGCATTTACAGCTTCACCGGACTGCCCTCCGGCACTTATCCCAGTCTTAGCGCCAGCTTTCCTGGCTACAATTCGGGCGCAGTCAGCAGCATTGTGGTGAACGATGGCTTGACCACCACGCAGGATTTTTCCCTGACGCTTGCACCGACCAGCGGTTGCCTGGTAGATGATACGCAGGCGGACTTTCAGGGCGGCGTGCCAACGAATTGCGACCTTACCAGCAGCCCTGGCGATGTCACCCTGCTGAATGCTCCGAGCATCGATCAGCAGAATACGACGGTGACGAACAGTGGCTTCGGCTTCAACAGCACGAGTTGGGCAGGCCAGACTTTCAAAGCCGGCGTCACCGGACAACTCACAAGGATGGACGTGGATCTGTTCTGCAGCGGTTGCACCGGCACGACTCCGAACATCACTGTTTCCATCAGGGCTACGACCGGCAGTCCGGCTGTGCCTACAGGCGCCGACCTTGCAACGGCAACGATCACAGGCTTTTCGAGCGGCGCGGGCGGCTACTTCACCGCCAACTTCAGCAGCCCTCCGACACTGACAGCCGGGACGACATACGCGGTGATTTTCCGCGCAGTGTCGAACCCCTCTGCGGGAACTTACGCCTATGTCTGCAGTTGCACCTCGCCCAACAGCAATCCGTACGTAAACGGTCAACGCGTAACTTCCGCCAACAGCGGTTCTACTTGGACCGCAGATATCACCAGCGGCGGGCGCGACCTGGGCTTCAAGATCTTCATGCAGACCGGCTTCACATCCTCAGGCACATTCGTCTCTTCGCTCAAAGATGCTAATCCGGCCCCGAACAATACCGCCAATTGGGGCACACTCTCCTGGGTAGCCACTACTCCCGTCAATACCAACATTCAGTTCCAGATAGCTGCCAGCAATAGCCCGGCTGGCCCATTCAATTTTGTTGGACCAGACGGCACGGCGGGGACCTTCTTCAGCAATGGCGATTCGCTTGCGCAGTTCAATTCTTTCCGTTATCTCAAATACCAGACGACCTTCAGCAGCAGCGACAGCACCCAGACCCCAACCCTCAACAGTGTGTCGGTGTGTTTCACTAATGTCCCTATAGTTTTGCCGCCATCCATCAGCAAGACGTTCGGTGCAGCCAGCGTTCCCTTGAACGGCGTCACCTCGCTGACGTTTAACATCCAGAACCCGAATGCTGGTACGGCATTAACGGGTGTCTCCTTTACGGACAATCTGCCGGCCGGTCTGGTGGTGGCCAGTACTCCGAACCTGAACAACACCTGCGGTGGTACGCCCATGGCGGTGGGTGGTTCATCATCGGTGAGCCTGTCGGGCGGGACCTTGGCAGCCAGCGCGTCTTGTACGGTTTCGGTGGACGTACAGGGGACCACGGCGGGGGTAAAGAACAACAGCGTGCAGGTAACCTCGACCGAAGGGGGCACAGGCAACACCTCTAATGCCAGCCTGACGGTGATAGCGCCACCGACCATCAGCAAGGCCTTCAATCCGACCAACGTTGCGTTGAACAGCAACAGCACGCTGAGCTTTAC
>QIAW01000165.1:0-1348 GCA_003225655.1 Acidobacteriota bacterium | reverse complement strand
TGACCGGATCCTGCGGTAGCGGCACGATCACGGCTGTAGCGGGAAGCGGCAGCATCAGTCTGTCGGGTGGGACGTTGACAGCATCACCGGCGGCAGGATCATCCTGCACCTTCTCAGTGGATGTGACGGGCACAACTGCGGGGAGCAAGAGCAACACCACGGGTGCGATTACCTCAACCGAAGGCGGGACGGGAGCGACCAGCAATACTGCGGTCCTGACCGTAGTAGCGCCACCTTCGATTGCGAAAGTCTTTAACCCCAACACCATTGCCCTGAACGCGACTACCTCGTTGACCTTCACCATCACCAATCCAGCGGCCAACACAGTGGCACTAACGGGCGTGGCATTCACGGACACCCTGCCTACAGGTCTCACAGTAGCCAACGCATCGGCGACGGTCTGCGGCGGAACCTTAACCACGACCAATCCGACCGGCATCGCGCTCACGGGTGCGACGACTGCGGTTAACAGCCAGTGCCAATTCAGTGTGACGGTGACGGGAGCGGCTTCGGGCATCTACACCAACACCACGGGGAATGTGACCTCGACCAACGGCGGCACCGGCAACACGGCGTCGGCGAACCTGACGGTAGCCAGCCCACCGACGATCACGAAAGCCTTTGGCGCGGCGCAGATTACTATGGGCGGCACCACGTCGCTGACCTTTACCATCAACAACCCCAACACCACGCTGGCTCTGACGGGCGTTGCCTTTACCGATAATCTGCCTGCAGGCCTGGTGGTGGCCACGCCGAATGGTCTGAGCAACACCTGCGGCGGCGCAGTGACGGCAACGGCGGGCTCGGGTTCGGTGAGCCTCGCAGGGGGTGGTTTGGCGGCCACTGCTTCCTGCACAATCTCTGTCAATGTGCAGGGGACTACGGCGGGAGTGAAAAGCAACACCACAGGTCCCATTTCCTCCAACGAGAGCGGCCCCTGAGCGGCCAGCAACACCGCCAGCATTACAGTGATTGGGCCTCCGACTATCACCAAGGCCTTCGGTGCGGCCAGTGAACTTGCCAGCGGGCTTGGTGGTTGCGGCGACTCCCAACGTGACCGGATCTTGCGGCGCCGGCACGATCACGGCGACGGCGGGAAGCGGCAGCATCAGCCTGTCAAGTGGGACTCTGACGGCGTCACCGGCGGCGGGATCAACCTGCAACTTCTCGGTGGATGTGACGGGAACAACTGCAGGCAGCCAGAGCAACACCACGGGCGCGATTACCTCAACGGAAGGTGGAACAGGTGCGACCAGCAACACGGCAGTACTCGCCGTGGTAGCATCTCCCTCCATCGCCAAGGTGTTCAATCCAGCCGGCATCCCATTGAAGGGCACCACCTCGTTGA
>QIAW01000689.1 GCA_003225655.1 Acidobacteriota bacterium | reverse complement strand
GATGGAGCCAAAAAGCGCCACGTGCAGTCCCGCCGACCAGGTGAGAAAACCTCCCCACGGCTCGCGTTCCAGATAGATGTTATTGCCGGGTTCCATCTCACTTAACCGCATTCTCCGGCAGCGGCTGCGTCACAATGCTTACATTGGTAATGCCGGCTTGTTTCACCGAATCCATCACCGTGGCGAATGCGCCGAAAGGCACATTCTGATCGGCCCGCAGGAGAATGGACTGATGCTCGGGATCGCGAACCTTGGCGCGCAGTTTTTCCGCAATCTGGTTGATGTTGATGGGGTCATTGCCCAGGAAGACACGCTGCGATTTATCGATGCTGATTACCAGCCGCTCTTCCGTGATTTCTTTCACCGTGCGGGTTTTCGGTACGTCCACTTCAATGCCCGATTGCAGGATGGGCGCCGTCAACATGAAGATGATCAGCAGCACCAGCACAACATCCACCAGCGGCGTGATATTGATCTCTGCCAGCGATGACTGCGTGCGACCGCTCTTGTCGGTAAATGCCATCAGCGGTTCTCCATCACCGCCTGTGCCTGCACCGGAGTATTACGTTCCACCGCATTCAACATCTCCCGAGAGAAGTCATCCATGCGGGCGCCAAACTCGCGGATGGTATGGGAAATCTGATTGTAGAAAATTACCGCGGGAATGGCGGCCATCAAGCCGGCCGCCGTGGTGATGAGAGCCTCTGAGATTCCGGGGGCAACGGCGCGCAGTGTGGCCGCGCCGGCGGTGCCGAGACCATGAAATGCGTCAATAATGCCCCACACCGTGCCAAACAACCCTATAAAGGGTGTAACCGCGCCGGTGGTCGCCAACAACGGCAGCCGCCGCTCCATGCGCGTCAGCTCTTCCGAGGCGGCAATCTGCATCGCCCGCCGAATGGAATCCAAGCTGCGGAGCGTCCCGCTGGGGTTCCCCACCTGCCGCCGGTATTCTTCATATCCGCCCTCGAATACCGACACCAGGGGGCTAGGTCTGAACTGTTCGGCCACTGCGGAAATATCCTGCAGCCGCTGGGCCTTGCGAAAGGCGCGTATGAAACGCCCGCTCTGCCTGCGTGCGCTGCCAAACCGGGCCCACTTGGAAAGGATAATTCCCCAGGAAAGTACGCTGAAGGCCAGCAGGATCAGAAGCACAATTTTGGCGACCAGACCGCTATCCTGAATAAGATTTACAATCTCGCCGCCGACAATGGATGCTGATAATAAGAGGTGTATGGTCATCTCGATGAATTCGAGTGAAAGTGGCTATATGCACCGTAGCATCCAGCGCGTGCCCTCGTCAATCATCGGAACGTTAATTTTGCCTGGAAATTATTAACCTTAAAGCTCACCCCCAGTCCCCTTCCAGCACATCATTTTCAAGCCAAACTTATCCACAGCCGAGGCAGTAGCTCGCAACTCCTTTTTGGTAGATAATCTTCCAAACTTCGAAGGGAATGCAGCTTGCTACTCGAGCTTCGCGTCGAAAATTACGCCGTCATTGACAACACCGTGGTGGAGTTTGCGCCCGGGCTAAACCTGCTGACAGGTGAAACCGGCGCCGGCAAATCCATTCTGATTGACGCGCTGGCGCTGTTGTTGGGCGAACGCGCTTCCAATGAAATGATCCGCCATGGCGCGGAAAAAGCTGTGGTCTCCGCAGTCTTCGATGCTCAGGGCCGCTCCATTGCTGAAATTCTGGAAAAGAATGGCATTGACTGCGGCGATCAGGATCTGATCCTGCGCCGTGAAATCGCCGCCGGTGGCAAGGGAAGGGTCTTCATCAATAACCAGCCGGCCACAGTGGCCGTGCTCAAGCAGCTTGCTCCTGAACTGGCCCACATCCACGCGCAAAGCGAGACCATGCTCGCCTTCGGCGCCAACGAGCGTCTGCGGCTTCTGGACCGTTTTGCCAGCATCGAAACCGGGCCCGTGGCGGCGTCGTATCATCGTTGGCGCGAGCTGCAACAGCGCATCTCTGAATTGGAGCGCGACGAGCAAGACCGACTGCGGTTGCTCGATCTGTGGCAGTTCCAGAAAAAGGAAATCGAACAGGCCAGCCTTGAACCGGGTGAAGATCAGCGCCTTGAATCTGAAAAGCGCGTGCTGGCCAATGCGGAAAAACTGTATTCCGCCGCCCTGGGGGCACACCAGCTTTTGTATGAGTCAGATTCCTCCAGCGCTGCTTCCTTGCGCGCGGCCATCCGGCATGTGGAAGAGCTGGCGCGCTACGATGTCAAATTTCAGGAGACGCTGGCGGCGTTGGAATCCACGCGCATCACGGTGGAGGATGCGGGTGTCATGCTGCGCGATTACGCCGAGGGGATCGACGCCTCTCCGCAGCGCCTGGCTGAGATCGAGGACCGGCTGGCGCTGATGGACCGTTTGAAACGCAAGTACGGCCAGACTGTAGATCATGTTATCGCCTTTGGTGAAGAAGTTGCGCGCAAGCTGAATGAGATCGAGAACCGCGACGAGATTCTGCATCAACTTCGCAAGGAACTCACCGCGGCCGCAGAGGACTATCTGAAGCTGGCCCACACTGTCTCCAAGAAGCGGCAGGAGCACGCCCGGAAACTCGAAAAGTTGGTCGAAGCTGAAATCAACGATCTCGCCATGAAGGCGCGCTTCAAGGTCGAGCTTTCCAGTTCAGGAGACCAGAGCTCCTGGTCATCGGAAGGATTTGACAATGCCGCCTATCTCATCGCCACCAACGCGGGTGAGCCCTTGCATCCAGTGGAACAGATCGCCTCTGGCGGCGAAATGTCACGGGTCATGTTGGCGCTCAAAGCAACGATTGAAGCCGGTAAAGCTCCAACGGCTGCTCGCGGCAGTTCGGAGAACGGCAGGCCCGAATCGGGGATGCGTACACTGGTCTTCGACGAAATTGACACCGGTATCGGAGGCCGTGCTGCTGAAGCCGTCGGAAAAAAACTGAAGTCGCTGGGGCAGAGCCATCAGGTACTCTGCATAACCCACCTGCCGCAGATCGCTTCTTTCGCCGACCAGCATTATGTGATTGAGAAGAAAGAAAAGAAGGAATCCGGTGCGGTGCGCATGCATACCACCATCCGGCGTCTGTCTGAGGCGGAGCGCACCGAAGAAATAGCACGCATGCTGAGCGGCGCCAGGCTGACGGAGACCTCCCTCCGTCACGCCGAGCAGATGCTTAAGGCCAAGGTTTGATCCAGCGCTTGCGAACCGGGTCACATCCACAAGGCAATTGCTCCGGATGGCGCCCGAAGGCCATCGCGGCCGAAGACTGGTTCCTGAGCGAGTCTTAATGAGTGCGTAGGCTAGCTGCCATGGCGCGTTCCTTTTCCGCTTGTGCCTGCTTCGGAGCTGACACTGGAAAAAGCAGGGCTGGCGCAGACGCCCGCTGGTTCCGTACAGCGATGATGACCAGTTCTGCCAACTGGCTGTTCTTTAGGATGGGGTATAGGCGAATTGTGGCCAGGGTTGCAATTATGCCGATCAGAAACGCGAGTGCGAGGCTCAGCATGGGGAACACCTACCGCCTGAGTAGGATGCCGGTCGCCAGAGCAGAGTTGACCAGAGTTGCTGGATTTCCCCGTTCACTGGGCTTTAACACCCATTTAATGCCAATTCCACCCTCTTCTCTGGATTACGTTGACGCTAATGGCATCTTTCTTGTAAAGTTTTGATTCTGAAAAACTTAGGCAACTCTTGTATACTTAAAGCCAAGCCCATGAGCATACAAATCGAAGCCCAACCCGAAGTGCAAACGGCAACCAAGACGCTTATCCTGCTCAAACCCCGAGGGTTCTGCGCCGGTGTGGTTCGAGCTATTGACATTGTTCGTATAGCCCTTGAGGCCTTCGGCGCGCCTATTTACGTCCGTAAAGAGATCGTCCACAACCGCTATGTGGTGGATGAACTCAAGGGCAAGGGCGCTATTTTCGTGGACAGCGTGGAAGAGGTCCCGAACGGTGAGCGTGTCATCTACAGCGCTCATGGTGTTTCTCCCGAGGTGCGCGAGGCCAGCAAAAAGCGCAACCTGCGCGTCGTGGATGCCACCTGTCCCCTGGTCACCAAGGTCCACGTGGAGGCTGTAAAGTACGCCAAAGAGGGTTACTCCATCATCCTGATCGGTCACCGCGACCACGATGAGGTCATCGGGACCCTGGGTGAGGCCCCTTTCGTGACCCAGGTCGTCAGCAATACGGAGGAAGTTGAGGCACTGGTGGTGCCCGATCCGAACCGTGTGGCCTACATCACACAGACCACCTTAAGTCTCGATGAAGCTAAAGACACCATTGCTGCCCTCAAGAAAAAGTTTCCTTATATTCGCGGCCCGCACGCCCAGGATATCTGCTATGCCACTGAAAACCGCCAGGTTGCAGTGAAGCATATTGCAGAAGAAGCCGACCTGTTGCTGGTGGTGGGTTCCGATAACAGCTCCAATTCGAACCGCCTGGTAGAAGTGGCCCGCAATTTGGGGCGCTCTTCTCATCTGATTGAAAATTTCCGGGCAATCGCGCCGGAGTGGCTGGACGGCGTTAAAACCATAGCCCTAACCGCGGGAGCTTCCGCTCCGGAGTGCTTGGTGGAAGAGGTCATTTTGTTCCTTCAGAACAAAGGTTTCACCAATCTTCGTGAGGTCGAGGTCATGCCGGAAAATGTTCGTTTCGGCCTGCCTCCCGAAATCGTTGCTGCTATTGGCGAAGCTCCGGCGCCGGCCATCGCGGAGTAAGCATGGAACAGCCCCTGCCCCAGGGCGCGACTGAGCGCCAGCTACCGCCAATGACCTTCGGCAAGCTCGATGACATGCGCAGCCGCGTGGCTGTGGCCATCGATGCCATCCGCAAGTACCTCTTTGCCATACAGGCCGACGAAGGGTACTGGTGCGGCGAACTGGAAGCGGATACCACTCTCGAATCCGATTACATTCTCGTTCACACGCTTTTAGGTACCGGTGATGCCGGCAGGATGGCCAAGGCAACGGTCGAGATTCTTCGCCACCAGAACGAAGACGGCGGCTGGCCCATTTATCATGGCGGCCCGTCGAACATCAGCGCTTCGGTAAAGGCTTACTTTGCTCTCAAGTTGATGGGCTACGCGCCCGATCATCCGGCATTGCTCCAGGCCCGCCAGCGCATCATGGAAATGGGCGGCGTAACCGAGGTCAATACATTTACCAAGATCTATCTCTGCTTCCTGGGCCAATACGATTACGATGCCGTTCCGGCCATTCCTCCGGAGATTGTTCTTTTCCCGAACTGGTTCTGGTTCAATATTTACGAGATATCTTCCTG
>QIAW01000009.1:5030-7483 GCA_003225655.1 Acidobacteriota bacterium | reverse complement strand
GAGCATCGCCATCGAACGCTCGTCCTGTGTTGGCGCCGGAAGTTCAGGCATCTTTGTATTTTTCCTTCCCTGATATGAATTGGCTTCGTTTCATCATCTCGCAGCCCGGTTTCGTTGTCACGGATTTTCGTAGCGCCGGCCGACACGATTGAAGCATCCATACTCTCTCAAACATACTAACTTCAGCGGCTAAAGCCGGGATTCTTAAATGCTCTAACGGCACGAGTAAACTCGTGCCCTGATAAACGTCTTCATGCCCACGGCTTCAATCGGACAATCCAGAGTTCTTGCCCAACCGCGCCCTGATACAAAAGCCTCCGTGTCTCCGCGATAAAATTCCTTTCCTTCCTTCTGAAATGATTCCTTCTAAAATAGAAGCTGCAATTTGAAAGCAAGCTTCGGATATCCTGCCGGCGCATCGAACCATTATCGTGGGCAAGAGGTGAAATCATGAATCCAGAAAAACAATGGCAAATGGTGCTGGCCCGCGACGCCAATTCGGATGGCAAATTCGTGTACGCTGTGCGCTCCACCGGAATTTTTTGCCGTCCTACCTGCCCCAGCCGCCGCCCCCGGCGCAAGCTGGTGGAGTTTTTTGCGACTGCCGCCCAGGCGGAGCGCGCCGGATACCGCGCCTGCAAACGCTGCCGGCCCGATGGGCCTAATCCTCAGGTGACCAAGATCCAGGCAGCCTGCCGGCTGATTGACGAGAACATTGACGTCACGCTGACGCTCAGCGCCATCGGCAACAAAGTTGGGCTGAGCCCGTTTTACCTGCAGCGCCTTTTCAAACGGCTGCTGGGAGTAACGCCGCAACAGTATCAACACGCGCGCCGCGCCGGCGAGTTCAAGTCCGCGCTCATGCGCGGCGGCAGGATCACCGACGCTATCTATGAGGCGGGCTACAGCTCCAGCAGCCGTCTTTATGAGAAGGCGCAGGCCCGTCTGGGAATGACGCCTTCAGCTTTCAGACAAAAAGGCGCCGGCGCCGCGATCCGGTTTGCGATCCTGGAGACGCAGCTTGGCAAATTACTGGTCGCCCTCACCGACAAGGGAATTTGCAGCATTCAATTCGGAGAGCGGGAAAACGATTTGGAGCGCGACCTGCGAAAACAGTTCAGCCAGGCCGAGGTCTCGCGCGATGATGCTGGATTGGAGCAGGTGACATCGAAAATTACCGATTATCTGCAAGGACGCAGGATTCCGCTGGATCTGCCGCTCGATGTACAGGCCACCGCTTTCCAGGGCCGAGTGTGGGAGGCGCTGCGCCAGATTCCTTACGGCGAAACCCGCAGCTACAGCCAGGTTGCTGAGAGCATCGGCGACAAGAAAGCGGTCCGCGCGGTAGCGAGAGCGTGCGCAACCAATCCCGTGTGTTTGGTAGTGCCATGCCATAGAGTCGTGCAAAAGAATGGAAGCCTCGCCGGATACCGCTGGGGCAAGCAAAGAAAAGCGGCATTGCTGGCAGCAGAGCGAAAGAAAATCAGCTCTTAGCTTTTAGCACTTGGCATTTATTGACGCCTGAGGTTTTCAAATTCACTACCCTATGGGATTTATGAAACCAGTTTTAGTGATGGGGGCTCGTTGGACGCAGCAAGGAAAGTGTCGCGGGCAAAATTTGGATCTTTGCCGGCAATGAGCCAAGCAGTTCGCCGTCGGCTTCGGCGAGAATCTCTCCGCTGCCCTGGCGCGCGCCTTTCCAGCCCGGGGGCAGGCTTTCTTCAGGACGAAGTTCGCGGCAGGTGAGTTCGCGGGCGCGAACCAATTCCACATCGCGAATTTTTCCTGGAGGCGCCCCCATCAGATTTCCCAGCAGGCGGGCCCCATAAGCGAGATAGCGGAGAGCATTGGGAGTCTTGAATAAGACCACATGCAGGTCCGGAGAAATGCGTTCCGCACCAGCGCCGTTTTTTTGCGCCGTCAGGCAGCGTCCGAAGTAGTCAATGCGTTCGGCGACGAGCTGGGTCACGATCTCGCGGCGGGAGACATCGCTGCCGCTTTCCTGGAATTCCACGACAAACGGCGGGAACTTGTAGCGGGCCAAAAGCAGTTGCCGGGCCGACTCTGCGTAATAGGCGTAGATGCCATAGCGCGCCTTGAATCCGTGGTCAATTTTGCAGATCACATGAGCATCGGCTCCCACCCCTGCGGCAACGATCCAGTAGCGGCGGGCCATCTCGCCGGTTGCCGTGCGAAATTCCATCGAGGCAACTGAGGTAGGCACAGGTTGGGCCGTGAGCAAGGCGAGCGCAGCCTTGAGGGGCTGCCGGGGAATACCCAAGTCCTTGGCTAAAAGATTGCCGGAGCCAAAAGGGATGATGCCAAGGGTGACGTCGTCGCCGGCTTCAACCAGTGCCTGCAAAACCCCGTGGACCGTGCCGTCGCCGCCGCAGACGATAAAGTTGGTGAACTCATCCCGCAGCAGACGCTCGATCTGCTGCGAGACCGAGTCT
>QIAW01000009.1:4389-5004 GCA_003225655.1 Acidobacteriota bacterium | reverse complement strand
CCGAGTCTGAGCTCTGGGTGGGAAAGGTGAGCACGTCATGCCCTTCGCTGCGCAGCACACCCGCGGCCGATTCCACCTGGGCGATGCGCCGCTCTCGGCTGGTGCCTGACGCGGGATTGTAGAGCAAAGCGATTTTCTGCATGTTTCGGGAGACGCTGCACAAACCGTCGTTCAGCCTGCCTGCCGATCTAATTTTATGCTTTTCTCAGGAGTGCCAGTAGTGATGATCGCGCAGGAAATAGTTGTCGTTCCAGGTGTTGAGCGCGGTCTTGAAGAACATGCCCATAATTTTAATGTGGCCCATCTTGCGGAAGCGGCGGTTGGTGGTGAGCGCTTTTCCCCGGACGATGCCAAATCTTCGGCGCGCCACTTTCTTGCTCAACAGGTAATCTTCCGCATAGATGGCCTGTTCGTGAAAACCTCCCAGTTCCTGGAAGCGCTTGCGGTCAAAGAGCATGAACATGCCGGTGCTGAAGGGCTTCAGCAGACGTGAGAACTGCTGCACGATGTTGTTGCCGAGATAGAGCGTCTGATCCATGAACCGGCCCTCGCGGCACCAGATATTGGTAGTGAGGCAGTGCAGGCGCTTGCGCTGCATCAGCTCGAGGGCGCGAC
>QIAW01000009.1:3092-4323 GCA_003225655.1 Acidobacteriota bacterium | reverse complement strand
CCAGCTCAACCGTGCCATCGGTGGAGCTGGCATCGGCGACGTAAACTGTGGTCTCGCTGATGCCCGGCGCGTCCTGCCGCGCGATGGAGTCAAGCAGCCGGGGCAGCAATTCGGCTTCGTTTTTGGCTGGGATCACGATCGTCAATTCCTGACTGGTATTCATGGATTTGTATTCCCTCCTCGCCAACGGTGATGTAAGTCGCAGAAGAATTGGTCCAGCAACCCGCGTTGTAGTAGCGGGTGCCTTCCCGTTCTACTTGGATGGGCTCATGGGTGTGTCCGCAAAAGATGTAATCTGCCCGGTGGTGTTTTGCATAGGCCAAGGCCCCGGTCGCAACCTTGGGTGTAAGCCGCAGCCATGCGCTGTTGAGACGGTCGAGAAACTGGCTGAATGAGCCCGCGTGCGAATCCAGCCTTTGCAGCATTAGAAACACAGAGGCGCCGAGCTTGCTCAGCAGCGCATTGTTAACCACAAAACGGTCAAACTGATGTCCGTGGATGGCCAGGTGCCGCTTGCCCGCGAACTCCCAACGGTATTCCTGGTATACGCGCACCCCCACCAGGTGCGACATGAGGTGCGAAAGCCCCTGGTCATGATTGCCTTCCACCCAAACCACCTCAATGCCTCGCTTGGGATTGGAAAGCTTGCGAATGTAGGAGAGAAAGCGCCAGTGGTCTTTCTTGAGACGTCCGAAATCGAGGTCGCAGAAGATATCGCCCAGCAGAATCAGGCGGCGGAAGCCGTGCTGCCGCAGCATTTTGACTGCATCGCGCGCGCGGCTGAGACGCGAGCCCAAGTGAAGATCGGAAAGAATGACGGTATCGGTTGAATATTCTCGCATCTGCGGTTTGCACCGGGCACGAGCATCGTGCCGCGCCGGTCCAAGCACGAATGTCAATCTCCCAGAGTTCCTGTTCTCGCAGTGCGCCGCAAAGGCGCGGCCACGCTGCGCGATTTGTGCTGGATTGCCTCCAGCGCGCGGCGTATGACCGCGGTGAATTCCTCGCCGTATTTGGCTTCACGTCCTTCGGCGAGCATCGTGCACGCATTCTGCGGCGAACACCAGGTAGGCTCGCGAAACGGCTCCTGGGGCTGCTCCACGGTGCTTACTTCCAGCAGGTAGGCATGCACCCGGAACTCTTCAGGAATGCGGCAGAACTGCTTCTTGGAGCCGAGATATGTATGCAGGATTTTCTCTGCCACCTGGCCCAGCGCGCCAGCCTCTTCCCA
>QIAW01000009.1:0-2943 GCA_003225655.1 Acidobacteriota bacterium | reverse complement strand
ATGAGTTTGGTCTGTTTCTGTGCCATGCGGTTTGATAGAAGACCTGGTAACGCTTTCCGGATTTCGGGAGAGAAGGTCATCGAAGAACCAGCGCATCGGACTGATCCGTTCCACTCTTACCAGCAGAACTGACAGGAGAACCGCAAGCGCCATAAGTCCCAGAATGCCCATCATCCCAATCACACACCTACATCATCCAGAAGCGTTGTTAGAGGCAGATGAAGGCGGGGTTAAAAGTTGGTAAACAGGGAGGATGAACCAGAAGAGTAACGGAGCTGCTCGCTTGGATCTAGCGACAGAAGGCAGTTGCTCCCATTTCAATACAGCCGGGCATGCCATGTTAGTTACATCGACCGCCCTGGAATGGGGCCTACCCCGATCCCGTCTTTGCGGCCTTATTGTTGCCGAGCAGATCTGCCAGTCCCGCGAGGATTGCAGCCGCCGACATGCCGAAAACAGCCGAATCTACTCCTTTGGGAAGGCCGTCTTTGCGGGCAGGGTCTGCGCGATGGTCGAGGAGCATGATCGGAACAGCGGGCCTGACCAGCTTCAATGCTTCAGCCCCCGAGTAGCCCTTCACTCTTATCAGCTCTGCATCAAGGATAACGGCCTGAACCTGTTGGCCTACGCAGATTGCAACCGCCTGATCGGCTGTGTATGCCTGTAACACTTCATAGCCCGCCGGTTGCAGCACAGCTTGCAAAGAATTGAGTAGAGAAGGAAGTTGAGCGACGCAAAGCACTTTAGGGCGCTCCATTTCCTGGCGCTTTCTTCTCGATAGCATGACTTCTCCCAATAGAGACGTGCAGTGCCAGCGGGCCAGGCGAGGCAGGGTCGTGATCTTGCGATATTGCGATATTGCGAGAAGTGGAGCGAAAACCCGGGGACGTGCGGCGAACGCTTTAAGCTCGGGCAAACACTTAAACTGAACGAAGTTACAATCGCCGCCTTGCGGTCAAATTGTAACCTGTTGGCCATCGAGACTGCAATCAGGTCCTCATTTTTCCATCCATACCCGTTCCGTTCTCTCAGATGCACGAGTCATCATCCAGAGTGGCTCAACCCTCATCTCGATACCGTACTTGGGACTCAATGTGAGACCGGGCGCGGGCACGATGGGGTGTCCTGGGAGAAGCCGCAACCGGAATTTCTGAGCAATTGTCGCCAATACGAGGATGGCTTCCGTGGTTGCAAATGAGGCGCCGATGCACATGCGCTCCCCTCCGCCGAATGGGAAATATGCGAACTTGGGCAGCTTCTGCGCTCGCGGGGATTGCCACCGGTCGGGGTCAAACTTCTCCGGATCCTCAAAAAAGCGCCGATCGCGGTGCGTGGTCCACTGGCAGGCCACGACCTCTGCTCCCTTGGGTATGGGGTAGCCACCGATCTCGCAATCGTGAATCGCCGTACGGCCAAATGCCCACACCGGCGGATACAACCTCATCGACTCGCGGACGACTCTGGCTGTGTACTCCAGGCGGGGAAGGTCTTCAAAACGAGGCGTTCCGCCGGCCAGAACGCTTTTGAGTTCCTGCCGCAGCCGGTCCTCCACTGCAGGATGCTGGCTCAGCAGATACCACGTCCAGCAGAGCGCCATCGCCGTTGTACCATGACCGGCCAGCAGGAAGGTGATCACCTCATCCCGCACCTGGCGTTCGCTCATGCCATTTCCGTCTTCGTCTCAGTTCAAACACCAACCTGTCGAGTTGCGAGACTACCCGTCGCAATCGAGACAATCCTGGAAGCGGCAGGAAGCGGAGAAAGGCGGGAAGCAGCAGACGGCCGCCCGAGATGGATTTTGTCAGATCATTCAGGGGCTGTTTGAATTTTCCGGTCTCATCGCCAAGATCGATTCCAAAGAGCGACTTGGCTGCGATGCGCAGAGATAGTTGCTGCATGTCCTTATGAAGGCTGCGCGTTTCGCCCGCATGCCAGCCCGCCATCATCTCCTGGGTGTAGGCGGTCATGGTCTCGGCATAGGAGGTGATGCGCTCGCGATGGAACATTGGCTGCGAGAATCGGCGCTGCCGTTTCCATGCGGCGCCTTCCGCCGTCAAAAGCCCGTTACCGAAGAGCCATCGAGCATTGCGCAGCACCCAGTCTTTTTTGAATTTTTGCGCTTGCGTGACGAGCAACTGCTCCACCAGATCGGGGTGATTCAGGAAGTAGATTCGCCGGAATCCGGAGCGATAGTAAAAGATGTCTCCAAACTCTCGCGACCATTCGGTATAAAGCGCCAGGGGATCACGGGCTGCCAGGGGGAAGCTGCCTGCAAGCAAGTTCCCTTTGGGTCCGGGCGGAAGTGTTCGGCGAGTAGACATGGTTTGCATTTCATCTCTGAAGTTATCCGGGGAAACATTGGTCTACAAGCGCTAAAGCGCGACAAAGCGCGACAAGGAAACTGTTTATCGGGTGGAGTGGCAAATTTTTCTTACAAAACAGTCGGGCATCCAGACACAACTGCCGGAAGCGGAAACTCTCTATGATTTTTATATGATTTTTTGCCTTTGTGCTATTTCAGGCGCAACCATCACTTAACGCGGCGCAACTGTTTGCGATTGATCGCAGTGCGAAGCGCTTCAATCAGGCCATCAGGACCCTCGTCTCCGCTGACAGCGAAGTCGATGTGGGGCTTCAGGTCCTGCCACTTTTCCTTTACGATTCCGATGGTTGGAGCATTGGGGTTTTGCTCCTGGAAAAGCTTCCTCATTTCAACGGCATTTTTGCTCGACATGGAATAGGTGATCACCAGCGCATCAAACTTCTTTTCTTTCAGAGCCCGTAGCGCATCTTTTCGCCCTTGGGGTGCGGTGACGGCAAATCCAGCCAGCTCAAGCACACGTTCTCTCAACAAAGCCAACTCGCGATCTACGCTCAGCAGGAGCAAGGATTGTGCCCTGGCCGGCGCTGCCCGCCCAGCGGTGGATTCTCCCGCGTTACTGT
>QIAW01000163.1 GCA_003225655.1 Acidobacteriota bacterium | reverse complement strand
CGACAGAACTCCGCCGACGCTGAACTTCGGCGCTGCCAATCCCAGCCCCAATGGAGCGGGCTGGAACAAGACCGACGTTTCCTATAGTTACACCACCGCGGACGCGCTCTCGGGCGTGGCCACAAGCGCGCCGCCCTCGCCGGCCATCATTAGTACAGAGGGCACCGGACTGACCACGCAAGTCACCGTGACGGATGTTGCAGGAAACACGGCGACTTTCACCACTTCGCCGGCGGTGAAGATCGATAAGACTGCTCCCACCTTGACCTTTGCCGCTCCCAATCCCGGTCCCAATGGAGCGGGTTGGAACAAGACCGACGTTTCCTACACTTACAGCACAGCGGACAATCTCTCCGGGGTGGCCAACAGCATGCCCAATCCGGCGATCACGGGCGGCGAGGGCAGAATGCTGACCACCAACGTCACGGTGACCGATGTGGCCGGAAATTCCGCGATTTTTTCCACTCCGCCTGCGAACATCGACCGCACTTCGGCCGCCATCATCATCGCCAGTCCGGCGAATGGGTCAACTTATGTGCTGAATCAGCAGATCACCCCGGATTTCACATGCACCGAAGCCGCGGATAAAGACCTGGTGCCGAACTGCTTGGGCAGTCCTTCGTCAACGCCCTATATCGCTTCAACCGTTGGCAACAACACATTTACCGTGACGGCGACCGACGAGGCAGGCAATTCATCAATGGCCAGCACCTCGTACCAAGTGAATTACAACTTCACCGGGTTTCAGTCGCCTTTACAGGCGGCAGGAACGGCCGCGGCCCCTAGTCATTCCGGCGGCTTCCCGTTGAATAGCATGATTCCAGTCGCGTGGCGGCTGGCCGATGCCAACGCGGTTGCCATTACCGATCCGCTTGCGCTCACCAGCATCCAGGCGTTCGTCAATCCGGCGTGCGCCGGTCCTCCCGACGCTGGCTCGACTCCGATCGTGCTCTTTGCCAATGGCATGCCTGCTGATGCCTTGACGATCGACGCGGCCGGTAACTACACCTTTAATTGGGACACCAATACCGTGGCTTCCGCCTGCTACAACCTTGTAGTCACTTTGCACGATGGCAATTCGTTCGCAACCATAGCCCGCTTGGGTTGCATTCCGCCGCCCAGCAATCTGTCTGCCTGGTGGCCGGGCGATGGCAATGCTAATGACATCGCCGGCAGTAACGCTGGCACATTGCAGAATGGAGCTGGATTTGCCCCAGGGATCGTCGGGCAAGCTTTTTCGCTCGATGGAATCAGCCAATTTGTGGATGCCGGCAATGGCCCCGCACTGCAGGTTTCGGGCGGCGATTTCACGGTGATGGCTTGGGTGAATTTCAACGCGCTATCGCATCCTCCGGGAAACAACAGCAGCGGCCCGCAAGGTGACATGTCAATCGTGGATAAGATGTCGGGGAGCGGCATCAACCAGGATGGTTGGCGGCTGCTGAAGCAGGATGACAATCATTTCTGGTTCTGCCTGGGAGGCGGCGCCGGCAACGGATGTATTTCGGGCGCGAGCACGAGCGTGGTTAGCAGCACCTCGGCGGTTGCTGGGACCTGGTTTCACGTGGCCGCGGTCAAGACCGCAACTTCCATCTCAATCTACGTCAACGGCCAGCTTGAAAATACCACTATATTAGGCGCGTTCACTGATACCAACACAACCGATTTGTTGATCGGTTCCTACACTGCGCAGGAAGCGGTCCTCAATGGGCTGATAGATGAAGTGCAGCTATTCAACGGGGCGCTCACAGCCACGGAGATCCAAGGCATCAGCGCGGCAGGCAGTGCAGGCGAGTGTAAACCTTAGCGGGTAAATCTATCGACTCTACTGAATGAGGCGCCGGCGCGCCTGCTCGACCATCGGGTCTTTGGCCTCTTTGACCTTGAGCGCCAGGAAGTTGCGGTAGGCTTCCGGAGCGCCAGCACTCCTCATGCCTTGCAGCGCCTCGCCCAGGTAATACTGCGTTGGTGGAAAGTAGCGGAAGGTCTGCTGTTCATCCACGTAGATGTCGGTGGTCTCGCCGCGCCGCTTCAAGCAGTTTTCCAGCTCAGTGTTGGCCTCGGTGAAAGCGCCCGCCTTGAGGTAGCCGCGGGCCAGCTCGAAGCGCGAGAGCCAGGTATCGGAAATTTTTTCCGATTCGTGGTAAAGCTTGAGCGCCTCGTTGGCGTGTCCGCGATTCAACTGGATATCGCCTTCCACCAGCTTGCCGTAAGCCTGCGGCATGGGATCCACCTGCTGGGTGAGCGCAGCGGCCAGGGCCAAGGCCTTGGCGTCGGCGCCGACCATGGCGTAGGCGCGCGCGGCGGGAAAGAGCACGCTGGCTTTATCCATGCTAACGGCGTGGTCAATGGATCTGAGGGCCTCCGCCTGTTTGCCCGACATGAGCTGCGCCTCCGCCAGAACCACGTATTTTTTTGCCGCGCCGGAGTTGTTCTTGGCGGAAAGGTCGCCGGCAATGCCCTTCTGCAATATGGCTATGGCTTCTACCGGGTCGCTGCGAAACAGCGCCAGGTCGGCCAGACCGTTGGCTTCATAGGACGCTCCCGTCACTCCCAGCGCGCCGATCTTGTGCCAGCCCGCAATCGCCTTTTCGAAATTTCCCCTGGCGGTTTCAGTGAGAGCAATGGTGATGATGGCCTTGTCATACTGCGGATTGATCTGCAGCACCGCCTCGGCTTCGCGCTCGGCGGTTTCCAGGTCGCCGGCGAACAGCCCGTACAGCGCTTCGTTGTTATGGTAGACGACGTTCTTGGGATAGATTTCCATAGCCCGGCGGCTGGCCTCCATGGCGTGCACCATGTCGTGCCGCAGATAGTAGGCAAACGCCAGCGCGCTCTGGCCCATGCTGTCTGCCGGATATTGCTTCACCAATGCGCTGAACTCTTCCACTGCCTTGTCGCCGTCGGCGACCGCCAGGTAATATCCGCCGCGGGTGCGGTATTTCTCGCGATCGGTCATGCGGTCAATGTGCTGCATGGCGGTCTTATATGACTTGATGGCTTCTGCCTGGTTGCCCAGATTCCAATAAACCGCTGCCAGGCTGCCGTAGGCGCTGCCAAAACTGGGATCGAGTTCCTCTTGCCGGCATAGCGCAATCCTTGCGCCACAGCGTAATCGTGCGCCGCTTCGATGGAGCTCGAGGTGAAAGTTTCTTCTTGCGCCAGCTTCACCGATTCAGGAGTGGTATCGCCCAGCAGGCCGCGCATCTTTCCCGCAAGCGATCCCACCGCCTGCAGGACCGCGGACTTGCTGGCGACGCTGGTCTCGGCGTTGCCGATGGCCTGGCTGGTATTGGCGTCAATCGCCTGGCAGGAAATCTTGTAACCATCTCCTTGTTTCTCAACCGCGCCGCTGATCACCACATTGACCCCTTCACGGACGGCCACCAGGCGGGCGTTTTCTTCGTCGAGCGAAGCCGCACCGGGCTTCAGTTGCGCGGCGATCTTGCGGGCCTGTTCGCGGTTATAGGCGTTGATGAAGGAAGCGCCTTCGATAGCCAGCGCGAAGCCAGACTCTACGGTCCCATCGAACACCGGATCAGAGGTGCGGTTTTGAAAATCGGCGAGCAAGACGGTGACCGCTTTGTGAGTTTCTGGCGCAGTTGGCCTCGAGCGAGTCCACCAGAACGTCCCTGCCACCGCGCTAATCACCAGCGCGACCGCTACGGCCGACATCCGTTTCCACGGAGTGGCTTGGGGGGGCGCCACGATGACCGTGGAGACTGGCCTTTTGCCCTGCACCCCATCCAATTCAGCAATCAGCTCCAGAAAATTCTGGTAGCGATGGCTCGGTTCTCTCTCCAGGCACTTGGAGACAATCGCGCTCACCGGTCGGGAAACTTCCGGATCAAGGTTGCGCTCGCGGCTTGAAAAGGCATTTTGCCCGTGAGCAGCTCATAGAAGATGAGGCCGACGGTGTACAGATCGGACCGCGCGTCCAGGTCCTCAGCCTTGGCCTGCTCGGGCGACATGTATTCCATGGTGCCCAGGACGGCCCCGGTCTGCGTCATGCCCTCGCCGCTTAGAGTGCGGGCCAGGCCAAAATCCATCACCACTACCCGGCCCTGCTGGTCGAGCATTATGTTGCTGGGTTTGAGGTCGCGATGCAGAACTCCCTCAGCGTGTGCCGCTGCCAGGCCGGCGCTGACTTGCTGGATGATGTCTAGGGCTTCGCTGGGTGGCAGCTTGCCGCGCTCGCTCAGTATGCTGCGCAAGTCGCGCCCCACCACGTGCTCCATGGTGATGAACTTCAATCCGCCGGATTCGCGCACATCGAAAATGCGGATGATGTTTCTATGCGCAACCTGACGGGCGAGCAATAATTCCTGCTTGAAGCGCTGGATGATCTCCGGATGATCGGCTAGCTCAGGACGAATGCATTTGAGAGCGATGATGCGGCCAATGTCGCGGTCGTGCGCCTTGTACACCGCGCCCATCCCGCCGACGCCCAGGATCTCAAGAATCTCGAAGCGGCCACCCAGCACGGTGCCGACTTCCAGAATGGCAGCGGAGTTGATGCGCGCGCGGGCCGTGGCGGTGGCGGCGCCAGAAGCAGTGACTGCACCGGAAGCGGTGGCTACCCCGCCTCCGGCTCCCGAACTGGCTTCGCCGGCGGTCACATCGAGGGAAGGACGGCCGCGATCGGGGGAGTCCATTAATCACACCTTGGCGCAAGGATAAAAAACGGTCAGGGGTTAGCGAAGTATACACCCGTTACGCTGCAGGACGTGCCCACAGACGGCGTTGCGTCGGGCAGACTGCTTGTCGATAACTGGTAGGCCCGAATGGACTCGAACCATCGACCTCTTCCGTGTCAAGGAAGCGCTCTAACCAACTGAGCTACGGGCCTACAACGCACGGCAGCAAGACGAGCAGAAATTCATTTTAGCAGTCATTTACACAGGGAGCGAGGCTGGCGCAGTTGAGAAGCGGGGCACGGCTGATATAAATTCAAGAGAACTGCCGCTTTGCATTTCTCAGGTATGAATCGCCCGGCCTATCCCCGGAAGTCTGCACAGCTCGCGCTGGCTGCGCTGGCGCTGGTGGTTTTATGCGGGATTCTGCTGGGAGCTGGCCCGGCGGCAGGGCCCGCTGCTGGCGAAAATCCGGCTTACAACCATCGCTTTGGGAAGAATCCTTTTCTGCCCAGCCAGGCCAAAGCAGATTTTGAAGGATTTCTAAAGCCGGAGCAGATCCCCACCGCCGCCTACTGCGGCAAGTGCCACGAAGACGCGCATCGCGAGTGGCGGGAATCGGCTCACGCCAATTCGTTCCGCAATCCGTTCTACATCAAGAAC
>QIAW01000158.1:4113-5109 GCA_003225655.1 Acidobacteriota bacterium | reverse complement strand
CATTGGCATTGCGCATCACGAAGCGGTAGACGCGTCCCAGAAAGCGGCTCACGCCTTCGACGCCTGCATCCTGCCAGTCCAGGTCGCGATCGGGGGGCGCGGCAAACAGCGTATAGAGCCGGGTCGCATCGGCGCCGTATTGGGCGATCATGTCATCGGGAGCTATCACATTGCCCTTGTTTTTTGACATCTTGGCGCCCTCTTTAATCACCATGCCCTGAGTAAAAAGCCGGGCGACAGGTTCAGAATTCTTTACCAATCCGAGATCGCGCATCATCTTGGTCCAGAAGCGCGAGTAAATCAGGTGCAAGATGGCGTGCTCGACCCCGCCGATGTACTGATCAATGGGAAACCAGTAGGAGATGGTGGCGGTATCCAGCGGCCTATTGTCCAACTTCGGATTCGTATAGCGGTAGAAATACCAGGAGGAATCGACAAACGTGTCCATGGTATCGGTCTCGCGCCGCGCCTTGCCGCCGCACTTAGGACACTTGGCGTTCACGAACTCCGGCACCCGCGAGAGCGGCGAGCCGCCCTGCAAGGTTATTTCGATCTTATCGGGCAGCACCACCGGCAGATCTTTTTCGGGAACAGGCACAATGCCGCACTTCTCGCAATAAAGCACCGGGATGGGCGTGCCCCAGTAGCGCTGGCGCGAGATTCCCCAGTCTTTGAGACGATACGTCACCGTAGCTTTGCCGAAGCCGTGCTGTTCGGCAAACTGGGCCATCCTGGTTTGCGCTTCCTGACTGGAGAGGCCGCTGAACTCGCCGGAATTGATGAGCAGGCTATTTTCAGCGGTGAAAGGAAGCACGTGCTCATCCGGGTTTGCATTCGGTCCCTCTTCGTGGCGAGGCATGATCACGATGCGGATCTCGAGTCCGTATTTTTTGGCGAATTCGTAGTCGCGTTCATCGTGGGCAGGCACCGACCCGATGGCGCCGGTGCCGTAGTCAATGAGGATGTAATTGCCCACCCAGATCGGTATCTTCTCCC
>QIAW01000158.1:0-3954 GCA_003225655.1 Acidobacteriota bacterium | reverse complement strand
CGTGATTTTCTCATCGCTGTCTTCGACTTTGAAATCAACACTGGCGCCCTCGCTGCGTCCGATCCAGTTGCGCTGCATAGTGCGCACTTTTTCCGGCCAGCCTTCGAGCCCATCCAGGTCGCGCAGCAGCTCTTCAGCGTAGTTGGTAGTGCGCAAGAACCACTGCTCCAGCTCGCGCTGTTCCACAGGCGTCTGCTCGTGGCGCCAGCAGCAGCCGCCCACGACCTGCTCATTGGCGAGGACCGTTGCGCACTCCGGACACCAGTTCACCTTGCTCTTCTTGCGGTAGGCCAGGCCCCGCTCGAGCATCTTCAAAAAGAACCACTGGTTCCAGCGGTAATAGTCAGGAAAACAGGTGGTGACCTCCGTGGACCAGTCGTAGGCGAAGCCCAGACGCTTCATCTGCGACTTCATGTTCTCAATATTCTTGAGCGTCCATTCACGTGGTGGGACGTTGTTCTTGATGGCGGCATTTTCCGCGGGAAGCCCGAAGGCGTCCCAGCCCATGGGATGAAGCACGTTGTAACCGCGCATCCACATGTAGCGCGCAAGAGCGTCGCCGATCGAATAGTTGCGCACGTGTCCCATATGCAACGCGCCCGAAGGATAAGGCAGCATCTCGAGCACGTAGTATTTCTTGCGCTGTGAGCTGGAAGACTCGGCGGCGTAGAGTTTGGCGTCCTTCTGCCACTTCGCCGACCATTTCTCCTCAATCGGCTGCGGATCGTAATGCAATTCCTGGGTCGTATTGGTTGAACTCTGCTCTGTCATGGGATCTTAATTGATTCGCGGTCTTAGAAACTCATTCGCGTAGAGACGTAGCTTGCTACGTCTCTCTTTTAGACTAAACCATTCCGCAAAGGAAACGTACTCTCTAATAGCAAGCAAAATGCTCGTCTTCCTCCCAATTGGCAGGATTATTTCGAATGTAATCCTGCACGGCGGCCAGAAGCTTGAAAAGATTGGGGAGACCTTCGACGAACGTACGTTTATCTGGACAAAAGCTAGACCAGTAAGTGATATCAATCCAACCTTTTCAGCAATCCTGGATCATCATAAGTTCTGGCATTCAAGAATGCAGGGTTTCACCCTTTTGGTTCTTTGAAAATCACGAAAGGCCCCGATGCAGGATTGCCAATCCTCTGATCCGTGTTAGTCCGCGTCCATCCGTGGCGAAAAGAGTTTACTTTTTCCTTGGAGCTGTGTCTGCCCCGGCGGGCTGTGGGAGCTTGGAACTGACCCAGCTAGGCCCCCTCCCTACATCGCTTTTCCCCAGTAAATACAGGCCTCCGCGCTGATTTTTGGGCGAATCGACCCTAGCAGCAAGGGGGGTGGGGTAACCAACTGGCTAAGGGCCGGACGGCTGCAGGCTCAACCACTATTCTTCCTGCACCAGGCCCTTGAGCGTCTCCACGTTGCGCAGGTCGTCGCCCGGCTCGTCGATGGGGGTTTCAGCGATGAATGCTGAATGCGCCGTGCGCGGGTCGTTCAGCAGGCGGCGAAAGGGTTCGAGGCCAATCATGCCTTTACCCACGTGCTGGTGGCGGTCGAGCTTCGATCCGCGCGCTGCCTTGGCATCGTTGCAGTGCCAGACAGCGACGTTCTTCAGGCCCACGGTGGCATCGAGCTGGGCCAGGGTCTCGTGCATCCCGGCTTCGCTGACGATGTCATAGCCGGCGACGTGGGTGTGGCAGGTATCAATGCAGGCGCCGATCGGGATGAGTCCGCGTAACTTGGCTACTAATTCCGCGACCTGCTCGAAGGAGCCACCCAGAGAATATTCGGCGCCGGCGGTATTCTCGATCAGGACCGTCAGGTTCCCGGCCTTCAGGTCCAAACCATTGGCGGCCTCGCGGATGGCCGCAGCCACGCGGTCCAGGCCCTCTTCACGGCTGCTGCCGCGAAACGATCCGGGATGCAACACCAGATACTCGGCGCAGAGAGCCAGCGCGCGCTCCAACTCGGCGCGGAAGGCCTCAATAGACTTGCCCAGGAACTCCGGGTTCACCCCCGCCAGGTTGATCAGATAATTGGTGTGGATGACCAGCGGCTTGATGCCGTATTTTTCCCGCAGGCCGCGCATCTGGTCGCATTGCGAGCGGCCCAGCAGGTAAGGCTTCCACTGCCGCGGACTCGAAGAAAATATCTGGAAGGTGTTGCATCCCAGCCGGTAGGCGCGCTCGGCCGCGGTTTCGACGCCGCCCGAAGTAGAAGTGTGAATGCCAATCCGCCGCGAGGTAAGCTGGGGCGGAGATTTCGGCGCGGGCAGCTTCAGGATGTCTTGTTCTTGAGCAATGCTGCGGGGCATAGAGTAAAGTTTCGATTCTAGCACTCGGAGAATGCTTGGAAGCGCAGGGCATTCTGTCTCCGCGTTCCTCCCTCTAGCTCTGCTAAACTGGTGTTTTCGGAGACACGCGATGTTAGTTGTGATGCAGGCGCAAGCCACGGAAGAGCAGGTGCGCGCCGTATGCAAAAAGATTGAGGCGCACGGGCTGCGGCCGCACAGCATTCCCGGAGCGCAGCGCACTGCTATCGGCATTACCGGGAACCAGGGCCTGGTGGAAATCGGGTTGGAAGAGATGCCCGGAGTGCAAGAGGTCATCCAGGTCAGCAAGCCTTACAAGCTGGTGAGCCGTGATGTGAAGCAAGATAATACGGTCATACGCTTCTCTGCCCCCAAGGGCGGCGAGATTGGCATCGGCGGAACTGAACTGGCCATTATCGCCGGCCCCTGCTCGGTTGAGAGCCGGGAGCAGGCTTTTGCCATTGCGGAGTGCGTGCATCGCGCCGGCGTGCGCTTTTTCCGCGCGGGCGCCTACAAGCCGCGCACCTCTCCTTATTCTTTTCAAGGCCTGGGCCTGGAGGGATTGCAGATTCTTGCCGAAATCCGCGAGCGCTACGGCCTGAAGATCGTCACCGAAGCCATCGATCACGAAAGCCTGGACTTGGTGGAGGAGCACGCCGACGTGATCCAGATTGGCGCGCGCAACATGCAGAATTTTTCTTTGCTGAAGCGCGCCGGCAGGGCAAAGAAACCGGTGCTGCTCAAGCGCGGGATTGCCGCCACGCTGGAAGAGTTTCTGATGGCCGCCGAGTACGTGATGAGCGAGGGCAACTACAACATCATTTTGTGCGAGCGCGGCGTACGCACATTCGTAGACCACTCCCGCAACACGCTCGACCTCAGCGTGGTGCCGGCGGTGCAGCGGCTCAGCCATCTGCCTATCATCGTGGACCCCAGTCACGGCACCGGCCAACGCACGAAAGTGACTCCACTCTCGCGCGCCGCGATCGCGGTCGGCGCAGACGGTTTGATTGTCGAAGTGCACAACGATCCTGACCGCGCCCTCTCCGACGGCCCGCAATCGCTCTATCCTGATCAATTCGAAGAGCTCATGAGCGAGTTGCGGCAGATTGCCTCCGTCTTGCATCGCAGCATTCCCCCTCAATCCGCACAATCGCAGCGCCCGCAAACCGCGGCCGTGCGCTAGAAGTGATGAAATCAGAGCACGGTTTCCCCCGCCAACTTGCACGTTTTGCTGTGACTGCCGTGCTCTTGATCTTTGTTTCAGGATGCACCGAAAAGCTCCCCAACTATCCGCCCGCCTACCGCGAATACGCCTACGTTACCGATGGCAAGAGCAACGAAGTCAGCGTGATTGACACACTCACCTTCAAGAATGTGAAGCACATTCGTGTAGGAGAGGGCCCCACCGGCATTGCCGCTAATCCCAAGAAGAACGAAATTTATGTCGTAAACACAGATTCGAATAACTTGAGCGTCATTGACGCGGAGCGCAACGCGGTGGTGGCAACAATTGGGCTGCATCGCTCGCCCTATTTCGTGGACCTCACCCCCGACAGCAAACGCGCCTACATTGCCAATGCCGGCTCAGGAAACGTGTCGGTGGTGGACGTCGAGGCCCGTAAGACCGTCGGCATCATACCTGTGGG
>QIAW01000688.1 GCA_003225655.1 Acidobacteriota bacterium | reverse complement strand
AGGTGTATCCAGTGGCACCGGGGCTGAAAGCCCGAGTCTTTAAAGACGCTGAGGGCACGACTCCGCTTCGCTAAAGTCGTGCCCTGATACAAACCACAAGCTGAAAACATCTATTTGCGGCTTGCCACGCTGTGCCACACAAGTCTCCCGCTCCCTGACACTTCTTCACACCAATAGAGATTTTTCCCGCAGCCTCTTTAGCCGTGCCTTTCCGAAAACTATTGTCAGGTAACTTCTAGACTCCCTCGCGTGGTTTCTCGTTGCGGACGAAGTTTGTATCCTGAGTAGGCTCAGCCTCGCACTCGATGGCGATCGTGGTTATAGGATGATCGGGCGCTGCCGCAGGAAGGCCGGTGAAGCGGACGCGGAATTTATCCTGCTTGAACTCCACATTCTTGCCACTGGCCAGCAGCTTTGCGGATTTGACCGACGTTTTCAATCCGCTGATGCTGGCGGTTTCACCCGGCCAGAAGTGAACGTGCATGTACAGGGTGTTGCCCTTGCGAGTGAAGCTTGCATAGTTGCTGCGGCGTGGTTGGCATGGATCAGAGTGATAGATGCTCTCGCCGTTTCTCGCCATCCACTGGCCGACTTCGGTGAGCGCGGCTACGGATTCCTCAGGGATTGATCCGTCAGGTTTGGGTCCAATATTCAGCAAATAGTTGCCTGTATCCCGAGAGCAACTGATGAGGTTGCGAATCACCTGCTTGGGCGTCTTCCAGTCGTCATCCGCCTTCTGGAATCCCCAACTGTCATTCAGGGTCATGCACGATTCCCAGGCGCGGCCGCCCTCTTCGGCCCTGATCTGCTGCTCGGGCGTGGAAAAGTCGCCAGGCAGCTTATTGCGGTTGTTCACAATAATGTCAGGCTGGAGCTCGAAGACCATCTTGTTCATGCGCTCCGACTCCCAGCCGGCGGCGTCGAGGGGCCAGGAGACGTCATACCAGAGGACATCTACCTTGCCGTAGTTAGTCAGCAGCTCGCGCAGGTGAGCGTGAATATATTCCACGAAGCGCTTGCGTGCGTCTTCATCATGAGCGCAGCGGGCGCCATCGGGATGGTGCCAATCCATCAAGGAATAATAGAAGCCAACGCGCAAGCCTTCGGCCCTTACGGCTTCGACGTACTCTTTCACCAGATCGCGGCCCGGACCCTGCTTGGGAGCACAGTAGTCGGTGGTCTTGGTATCGAAGTTGCAGAAGCCCTCATGGTGCTTGGTGGTCATGACCATGTACTTCTGTCCGGCCTGTTTGGCCAGCTTGGCCCAGGCACGCGCGGCGTTGGGCTTGGGCTTGAACTGCTTGGCCAAAGGAGCATATTCGGCAACGGGAATGCCTTCGTTTTCCATGACCCACTCGTGCCGCCCCAGCACGCTGTACAAGCCCCAGTGGATGAACATGCCAAAGCGGGCTTCGTGCCACCACTTCATGCGGCGGGCGCGGTCGGCATCTTGCGAAGGCGAGGTGGCATTGGGTTGCGGGCCGGGCATCGGCGCATCCGTTTGCAGTAAAGCGTTGGAGGCGATGGGAGCAGCCGCGGTTGCAGCCAGCACCGATGCCGTACTCTTCAGCCATGTGCGGCGAGTAATTTTGTTGTCAGGCATTCTGATCTCCGTTGATTTTGTTTTGCGTTCCCAGCAGGAGACGTAGCAAGCTACGTCTCTACCCATCATCCACTTACTTGCTTTTAGCTGACGCGGCTTTTGCGTCCGTAACTGAGTTCGGCGCCACCCGAGAGTATGTGGTCCACGCCGGTGGTAAAGGTAGCGTCCGCGGCGATAAACAGACACAGCTTGCCGGTTTCTTCAATGGTCCCCATGCGTCCGACGAGCTGCGCGGCGTCGCCATCGGCGCGGCACTTGGCAGGGTCAGGAGCGGCGTCAATCGCCTCTTGCCACAACGGGGTATAAACATTGCCGGGCGAAACGGAGTTAACGCGCACACCATGCGCTGCCTCGTCGATGGCCAGTGCCTTGGTAAGGGAGGTGATGCCGCCCTTGGTGGCTACGTAGGTGGCGGCGCCGGGCTGGCCCATGATAGCGACGAGGCTCGACATATTGATGATGTTGCCCTGGGTCTTACGCAGATGCGGCAGAGCGAACTTGCAGGCGGCAAAGATGCTGACCAGGTTGAGGTCAAGCAGGCTGCGGAAATCCTCGATACTGAAGTCATCAATGGTCTTATGCGGTGGATGCCATCCGGCATTGTTGATCAGGCAGTCGAGCCGGCCATATTTGGCGATGGTGGCGTCAATCATGCTCTTGATCTGGTCAACCTGGGAAACATCGCAGGCAATAAAATGCGACTGGCCTGGCCCCTTCTTGTTGACCTCTGCTTCCATGGCCTTGCCCGCTTGCTGGCCGCGCGAACAGAAGACAACTTTTGAGCCGGCTTCTACAAAAACGCGAACACAGCCTTCACCAATACCCTTGCTGCCGCCGGTAACCAGAACAACTTTATCTTTGTATGTCATCTTTATTCCTTAGGAGTTCATTAGATTTCTTGCACGACGCGGGAGACGTAGCAAGCTACGTCTCTACCCATCAGACTTCTACCGATCAGGCTTTTTTTGCATACGCGCTTTCATGGCAAATCAAGCAGTTTTGTTTATGATTCCAGCTTAAAAATTCTATCCATCAGCATCCACTTCTGGCCGGGTTTGGCCTGGGGCAGCGGCTGCTGAAACTTCCACATCAACTGCTCCCACTCCTGGACCTTGGGATTACTCTCGTCAGCCTTCGACTTGGCCTCGAATGAGAACTTGCCGTTGACCTCCATGATCATGAACATGCGCGTGCCCAGCAGATAGATTTCCAGATCCACGATGCCGGAGCCTGTGATGCTCCTGGTGATCTCCGGCCAGATTTTCTCGTGATACTTCTTGTATTCGGCAATCAGCTTGGGATCGTTTTTCAAGTCGAGCGTCAGGCAATAGCGTTTATTCTTTTTGCTTACCCTGCTCTTTTTAGGCGCACTTTTTTTCATGTGCTTAGGCTCCCGAGGTGGCTGCTTCTTCCCCTACCACCGCTTCACCTATGGTCTTGTATCCTCGCAACGCGAAGTAGGTCACGTAGGCATAGCAGATCAGAGG
>QIAW01000164.1 GCA_003225655.1 Acidobacteriota bacterium | reverse complement strand
CATAGCTGTAACTCAACTCCTTGATGGTCAACCATGGTCGTAAGCCGCAAGGTATAGAGCATCCAAAAACTCAGTGCGGGAGCGAACAGGCTGACAACCGCCGCCAACATCAGGCCGGAGTTGCTCGCAGGATGATTGCCCCAGGGTATTCCTCTGACAGCTTGCTGCCAGAACCCGAAGCCGACGATGAGCGTGATCAACAGCAGGGGCAGGAACAGGGCCGCCATCCACGGCCGCCAAAAGCGCTGCTCCTCGCGAAAGAGCACATGCGAATTTGTAAGTGTGTTCATATCCGGAGTTGCTCGCAGGATGATTGCCCCAGGGTATTCCTCTGACAGCTTGCTGCCAGAACCCGAAGCCGACGATGAGCGTGATCAACAGCAGGGGCAGGAACAGGGCCGCCATCCACGGCCGCCAAAAGCGCTGCTCCTCGCGAAAGAGCACATGCGAATTCGTAAGTGTGTTCATATAATTGCAAATTGCAATTATTATATTACGATTTGCAATCAAGTCAATAGGATTTTAAACAATGTTTTCAATGACTTGGAAGGCCTCAGGGGCGGGCATGTCGTCCACGATTACGAATTACGCAATTCCACAATGATCCGATGACGCAATGGCGCATTGATTCAATTCCTCTCTTGGCCTGCCAATCCTAGTTCCTTCGCCACTCCCTTCATTGCCTCAATGCAAAATGCGATGTGTTCTTCCAGGTCCACGCCCAGCGCGGCGGCGCCTTGGGTAATGTCGTCGCGGCTGACGCTGCGGGCGAAGGCTTTGTCTTTCATTTTCTTGCGCACCGATTTGGCGTCGACCTCAGCCAGAGATTTGCCGGGTTTCACCAGTGCGGTGGCGGTAATGAACCCGGCCAGCTCGTCGCAGGCGAACAGTGCCTTCTCCATGGGCGTCACCCGGGGCACGTTGGAATAATCGGCATGGGAGAGGATGGCGCGGCGCATCTCTTCCGGATATCCGCGCTCTTCGAGGATCTTGTTTCCCACGAACGGGTGCTCGGCCGGCGTGGGATATTTTTCATAATCGAAGTCGTGCAGCAGGCCGGTGATGCCGTAGCCTTCCTCGTCCGCGGCTGGGTCCGCTCCCTGCTCGCGAAATCTGCGGGCATAGGCGCGCATGCAAGCCTCGACCGCCAGCATATGTTTGCGCAGACTTTCCGACTGGGTGTACTCACAAAGTAACTGCCAGGCGGCATCGCGACTGAGTTCGGCTTTTTGCCGTGTTTTCTCCATGTTTTCTCCTGTTTTCCCTGGATATCACGCAGACAGATTCCGAAATTCTACCGGTTTTACCTTAGAAAAGGGTTGACATCTCGGCAACTATACTGCAAAGTATGGGCTACGAAAGTAACACGGCCTGATTTGAAGTTGCGGCCGTACGTCGTGCCCGCTCTGGCGTCGACGCACAATCCGAATGGCCACAACTCTCGCGCCCGTAGATTCGCGTGAAGTAATCCGTTGCGATCATTGTCACTTGGTCCAATTTCAAACCCATAACCACCTTTGCAGAAGGTGCCATACCTCGCTTGACCCTGAGGAGACGGAGCCCGTGGAAGTTGCGCCGCCTATGCCTGTAATTTCCAATGGCAATGGCAACGGACATCCGCAACTGCAGGTTGCCTCGGCTATTCGCGTCTTGCGGCAGCGTAGCGGATTGAGCCAGCGGCAACTGGCGATGCGCATGCAGGTGCCGCGCACCTATGTTTCCAAGATCGAAAACGAAAAGGCGATGCCTACCCTCTCTTCTCTGCAACGGCTGGCCAGGGCGCTGGAGGTACATGTGCCCGACCTGCTCAACGGAGGCAAGCGCACGCATGAGGATGAGATCCGCGAACTCCTGGCCGATCCCTTTATCGCCGAGCTTGTTCCCTACGTCTCCAAGCTGAATGCCATGCAGTGTTCCAGCATTGTGGCCCAGATTCGCGACATGACCACACGGCCCCGGAGAACCTCGTAGAATAACCTGATCACTTGCATGCCCTCTCTGGCGCGGCTCACAAGCCGCGCCTTTCCTTCGTTCGCCTTTGTGCCCTTTGTGGTTAGATTTTGATTTTTGCTTGCCGCCACAACGCCTTCTGCCACGCAGACTATGCAGGACTACCCAGCAGCGATAGGAATGTGGTACTTTATACCATAAAGGTGTCATGAGCTTGACCGCTACTATTCCGCAAGGCCTTGACCGCAAAGAAGCGGAAATCTATGCCCAGCTTGATCTTGGGCGCATTCCCCGCCACGTGGCGCTCATCATGGATGGCAACGGCCGCTGGGCCAAAAAGCGCCACCTGCCGCGTGTGGCCGGGCACCGCGCCGGGGTGGCCGCCGTCCGGTCGACGGTAGAAACTGCCGCCCGCATCGGCGTGCCTGCGTTGACGCTGTACGCCTTCTCGGCTGAAAACTGGAAGCGCAGGCCACGCACGGAAACCGGCTTTCTCATGGAACTGTTGCGACGCTATCTGAAACAAGAGCTGCCCCGGTTGAAGGAAAACAACATCCGGCTGGAGTATATAGGGCGCAAGCAGGAGCTGCCGCAAGAGGTACAGGAGCGCATGGGATGGGCACGCGACGCCACCGCTGAGAATACCGGCATGGTGCTTACGCTGGCCCTGAATTATGGCGCACGCACCGAGCTGGTGGACGCCTTTAATGACATTGTTCGCGCGGCCGCCGGCAACGGGGGCATCGCGCACTTGAAGATTGATGAAGAGCTGGTCGGCCGCCATCTGTATACAAGGAACCTGCCCGATCCCGACCTGGTAATCCGCACCAGTGGCGAGATGCGATTGAGTAACTTTCTGCTGTGGCAGCTAGCCTATGCGGAAATCTATGTGACCGAAACCCTGTGGCCCGACTTCCGCGGACGTCATCTTCTGGAAGCCATCTCCGAATATCAGAAGCGCGAACGGCGCTATGGCGGACTGCTGGAACCGGAAGCCAATAATAATTAATTGTTTTAGAAGCCGCCTTCACAAGACCACCACTATATTTTTTGTTTTTCACACGCGGGCGAGACTTTGTGCGCCGCGATTTCCGTGGGAACCTCATTTGGAAATTTCCCAACTGCGCGCTCTTTGATACCATCCAGCATGTCTCGACCTCCTGAGGGAAACGATTGAAACGTGTTTTCACCGCTTTAGTGCTCATTCCGGTGGTGCTGGCGCTCCTGCTTTGCGCGCCCCATTGGCTGTTTGCGGCGGCGACAGGGGTGGTGGCGCTGCTGGCCGCCGATGAGTTCCTGCTGCTGGCCAAAGGCTATGGCGTTAAACCCTTTCGCATTACGACTCTGATTTTCATTGTGCTCTATTTTGCCGGCCTTATTCTGAAAGATTTCCATTGGAAAATCGCGGCATACCCGGATTCCGACGTGTTCATGTTCTCGGTCCTGGTCCGCGTCTTTCCTCTGCTTCTACTGATCATGGCTATGGCACGGGAAAACCTGCGCACATCGCTACCCAGCGCGGCCTTTTCTTACCTGGCTATTCCTTATATTGCTATCACGCTGGGAGAACTGGTAAACACCCGGCGCCAACCGGCGGGCGTCATATGGCTTCTGTTTTTTCTGATTCTCATCTGGTCAGGAGATATTCTGGCCTACTATATCGGCCGCATGTTGGGGCGCCATCCTCTGGCCCCGAACATCAGCCCCAAGAAAACCTGGGAAGGCACGGCGGCTTCGTTCGCCGGCTCCGTGGGGATCGGAGTGTTGTTGTTTGAGAATATCGATCTTATCGCCAACAACCTGCTCCACGTTCTCTTCCAGCTTGGAGTTTTGCAGCCCAACAGCGTTCTGCATGAGGACGTCCACTTGCAAACTCCGTCCCTCTGGCACATGCTCGTCTTCCTGGCGCTGATCAACATCGCCGCGCAGTTGGGCGACCTGGTGGAATCGATGATGAAGCGAGGCGCCGGCGTGAAAGATTCAGGATCACTGTTGCCCGGGCACGGCGGCGTTCTTGACCGCATTGACGCCATTCTGCTGGCGGCTCCGGTGCTGTGGTACTATGCCTCCATTATCAAACTGACGAGTTAAATCTGTATCGGATGAAACGCATAGCCATATTGGGATCAACCGGATCCATCGGACGAAGCACTCTCAGCATCGTCGAATCTTATCCCGAGCGTTTTGCCGTCATCAGCATGGCCGCGGGAGGCAATCTGGAAACTGCCCTCGCCGACGCCAAGCTCTGGAAACCCAAAGTCATTTCCGTAGCCAAGGCCGAGGATGCCGGCAAGCTCAAAGCACAGTTGCAGAGCGCAGGGCTCGACGCGATCCAAGTGGAATACGGGCCGCAGGGAAACGTGGCCGTGGCCACGCACCCCGATGTGGATTTCGTGGTCAGCGCCATCGTGGGCGTGGCTGGATTAGAAGCCACGTATGAAGCGGTCAAAGCAGGTAAAAGCGTAGGCCTGGCCAACAAAGAGTGTCTGGTGGCCGCAGGCGAATTGATTACCGCCGAAGCTCGCAGGCAAAACAAGCCGTTGCTGCCCATCGATAGCGAGCACAATGCTGTCCATCAGTGCATGCGGGGCGGGCGAATCGAAGAAGTTGAGCGCGTTTGGCTCACTGCTTCCGGCGGACCTTTTCTGCATACGCCCAAATCCCAGTTTGCATCCATCACGGTGAAGCAGGCGCTGAATCATCCCACCTGGAAGATGGGAAAGCGGATCACCATCGACTCCGCCACCCTGATGAACAAAGGATTTGAAGTCATCGAGGCCTGCCGCCTGTTCCACATGCCGCCGGAGAAGATCAAGGTCATCGTGCATCCGCAGTCTACGATCCACTCCCTGGTCGAGTTTGTGGATGGCAGCATCCTGGCGCAACTCTCTGTGACCGACATGCGCCTGCCGATTCTCTACGCCCTCACCTGGCCTGAGCGCATCGCCTCGGAGCTGCGCTTTCCTGTGCAGGAGTTGAAGCGGCTCGATTTTCATCCTCCAGACATGGAAAAATTCCCCTGCCTGCGCCTGGCCTACGAGGCAGCCGAAGCCGGCGGGGCCAAGTCTATTGCTCTCAACGCCGCCGACGAGGTGGCGGTAGCAGCATTCCTCGAAGGTTCGATTGCTTTTCTTGATATTCCCCGGGTCATCGAGCAAACATTGAGAGAAACCAAGGACCACCATCCCGAATCTATATCTAAAGTGCTTTCAGAGGATTCGCAGGCCCGCCACACGGCGGTGGAGATTGTAGATCACCTGGCTAAAACTAAAGTAATCTCCCCATCGGCGGCCCTGACACGATAAAATTAAGAGATACTTCTTTATGCTGTCTAATTTTCTTACCAGTCTCGTTGCTGTGGCCGTGTTGTTGGGGATATTGATATTCATACACGAACTCGGCCACTATGCTGCCGCTAAACTGTTCGGCGTTCGGGTGGAGGTCTTTTCTCTTGGCTTTGGTAAGCGTCTATTCGGCTTCAAGCGTGGTGATACTGACTACCGATTAAGTGCGCTCCCTCTGGGCGGCTACGTGAAAATGGCGGGCGAGAATCCGATGGAAGAGAGCACCGGAGACCCGGGCGAGTTTACATCGCACCCTCGCTGGCAGCGGTTCATCATCGCTATTGCCGGTCCGGCAATGAACATCATGCTGGCGATTGCGGTGCTGACTGGCGCGTTCCTGGTGCATTACGAGCGGGAACTTTATGCAGATGAGCCCGCCTCAATCTTGTATGTCGATGAGAATTCCGTCGCAGCCAAAGCTGGGCTGCAGTCCAATGACCGTATAACGCAAGTGGATGGCGTCAGTAACCCCACGTGGGAGACAGTCAATAACAAAATAGCCATCAGCATTGGACGCCCCTTAAGGCTTGAGGTCAAACGCGGGAACCAGATTCTTTCCAAAGAATTACTCGTTAACAGTAGTGACGTAACAGACAACGACGTGAGACTTGTGGAGCAGTTGGGGATCGCCGTCGAACCCTACGTTGTTAAAACGGTAGTATCTCAAAAACCCGCACAAAAGGCCGGGCTGAGGGCCGATGACGAGATACTGAAAGTTAACGATACGCCGGTACATTCAACCGTTGCGTTTTCATTAGTCTTGAAGCAAACGAAAGACAAGCCGGTCACTGTGCAAATTCGGCGTGCTGGCTCTTTGTTGAATCTCACGATGATCCCGGAGATGGAAAAAGATGGGACGGGAAGCCGTCCTATAGTGGGTTTTAAGGCTCCCCCACGCACCCGTACCGAA
>QIAW01000160.1 GCA_003225655.1 Acidobacteriota bacterium | reverse complement strand
CGCTGACGAAGCGGTTGCTCTGACGGGTCTTCCGGTCGGAAGCCTGGCAGAGATGAAGGCCGCTGCTTCCAAACTGCATGAGTTAGGCGCAAAGAACGTGGTAGTAACGGGCGGCGATATGTCGGGCACGCTGGGAGAGAAGGCAATTGACCTCCTGAGCATGAAGACTGAAGCCGGCTGCGAGCAGGTGGAGTTTTCGTCGGAACGGGTGAAGTCGAACTCAACCCACGGGACAGGATGCGCCTTTGCCACTGCGTTGGCGGCAAACCTCGCCTTAGGTAAGCAGTTAAGCGATGCAGTGGTACTGGCAAAGGCCTTTGTAAAGAAGGCAATTGCCCACGCGCATCCCCTGGGCAAAGGGATTGGACCGCTGAACCACCTCTATCGGCTGGAAGAGACCCCTCGAGTGCAGCAGGAAAGCCTGCACCACGCCTTGAAAGAGCACTAGCCAACGGCAGCTTACCTGGGATTACAGAAGCCAGAGGCCACCATCTATTACCTAAAGATGGCGGCCCGGCGCAAATGGCCCGGGCGCAAATAAAGTCACGTGAGTTATTGTGGTGGACTTTGTTTCGGCTGGTTCTGGTCTGGTGGGGCTTGCTGGGGCTGGGGCTGATCCTGATCTGGCTGTGGTTGAGGCTGTTGCTGCCACTGGTTTTGGTCTTGCGTAGGCTGGGGTTCCGAGGCGGTTGCCCCCCGGCGCTTCAGAGTTGGAGCTACTCCCCGGGCGCGGCGCTGCTGAATGGCAGCTTCCATCTTGCCTTCTACCTGGGTCTGGCTGTTGTCAGCGACGCTCGAAACTTTGTGTCCTTCAGCCTCAGCGCGATTAGATGCTGTGACTAGCTGGCTGGAGTGATCGGCTTGCTGGGCCTTGGCATAGAAGAACTGGGCACTTTCGCGGTCGCCCTCCATCTCTGCGACGTATCCCATATTATTGAGGGTGAAGGCATCGGTGGGATCAAGCTTATAGGCTTCCTCAAAGTATCCACGCGCCGCGCGTTTGTCATTGCGGTTGAGGGCAGAGACTCCCTGTAGATTCAGACGCGCCACTTTCGCCAACCTGTCGGCGCCTTGCTCCTGGCGGATGAGCATCCGCACCTTCTGGGCATTATCAGCGGCCACCTCGCTGATGGGATGACCCCGCCAGTCTTTGTGAAGGGTCACAATAATAGGTTCCTGCGAACCTGTCAGAGCGGCTTTGCTGTAGTATCCCAGCGCCGCTTCCAACTCGCCTTCTTTTTCTTTGGCAAAGCCTAGATTATTCAACGTAAAAGGGTTTTTTGGTTCTAGAGTCAATGACTTGGTAAGAACCATATCAGCTTCGGCGGCGCGGTCCTGCTTCAGCAGTTGAAGCGCGCGGATGTTGAGCTGGTTGACCTGCATATTACCCTGCTCGGCATGTCCGGCCACCTGGGCCACGGTCTTGCCGACAACTTTTTCCGAGTCAGCGCGGTCAATCATGGCATCGGAGTTTTGCTGCTGGGCCAGATCATAGAAACGCGCGGCGCGGTCCAGATCGCCATCTAGCTCCGCCATATAACCGAGATTGTTGAGAGTGAAGGGATCATCGGGGTCGAGAAGATAGGCCTTGTAAAAGAATTTTCTGGCCTCATCGTAATCGTGTTTCTGGACGGCTTTTACACCGTCACGATTCAACTGCTGTACCTTAGTCGGCTTGGTCCGTTTGGGAAGATTAATGCGGAAGTCGGCCGAAGCCAGCGAGGGCAGGAGAAGAGAGAGCAGGAGCGTGCAAAAGAAGTATTTCACGCTAAGAACCGTTGTCACTTCTCTCAGTTCCCGGTTCTCAGTTCGCTGTTCAAATGGAACAGGAATATTCACAGTGTCAAGGCAGGTCTCGGAAACATGTGGGCAAGATGCCCGCGTGACAACCGGTGAGGTACCGGCGCTATGTGGGATATCAGCTAGTTGACGCATGGGCGGTTTCCACTGCCGAAACGGGCAGAGCAGCAGCTTGTAATTGGAAGGCAAATGGCGGCCAGAGGTTGGATGGTATATGGGGAACGTTGAGCACCAGGGGGATGCCACTCGCCAAGCTGAGCGGGCATCCAACCGTGAGTTGAATTAGAGCTGGTTGCGAAAACAGGAGCTGTTATTTCATGAAGCGTTTTGTTCCCCAGGCATTACTCATCATTTCGCTGTCGTGTCTTCAACGAGCGGACGCACAGAACCCCGCGCAGAATCCGGCGGGGGCGACAGGTGCGGGCAAGAATAGCGCGGATGCGGCCAGAAGTCCGAACTCGAATGCCAATCCCTCAAACTCCGGCGCCTCGGCCCCCAATAATGAGAATCCTTCCATGGCTGCCGGCGATGTTCTGGATCGGCAGAGCAACCCTGGTGATCCCCTGTTGGACGTTCCTCCGCTGCCCAAAGGTAAAGCAACACTGGTTGGGGGGCGCGTGGGAAAAATTGATCCGATTCGCAACCGCATCACGGTTGAGCCATTTGGCGGCGGCGACAAGATGAAGGTTTTCTTCGACGAGCGTACGCACATCTATCGCGACGGAACAGAGACGACGCAGGCCAACATCCATAAGGGAGACCGGGTTTATGTGGATACGCTGCTGGATGGTCCGCGCGTCTTTGCTAGAAATATCCGGGTGATCACGCAAATGTTGCCTGCCGACGCGAGTGGGCAGGTCATGGCGTACGATCGGCACAGCGGAGCGATGACCGTTCATGACCAACTTGCAGCCGAGCCGGTGAGTTTTACGGTGGGGCCACAGACGGTTGTGACCAAAGAAGACCACTCCTCCGGATCAGTTGCCGACCTGCGGGAGGGAGCGCTGATTTCGGTGAAGTTTTCTCCCGGAACCGGACATCGGGGTACGGCGCAACAGATAGCAGTTCTGGCTACTCCGGGAACAACGTTCACCTTCGCCGGTAAAGTGACGCACTTGGATCTCCGCACGGGTGTGATCGCCGTAGACAACATGAGTGATCACCAGACCTATGACATCTTTTTCGATCCCAAGAACAAGCTGCAAGATGACATAACCATCGGCTCC
>QIAW01000159.1 GCA_003225655.1 Acidobacteriota bacterium | reverse complement strand
AACGAACTGTGACTCATCATTGTTTTTGACCTGGTTGAAGAAGCTCCGTACTGCCGGATAATACTTCGCCTCAAAGAAAATTGATTTCACATCAAGGCGGCGATCAATATGGATATTGGCCCCCTGCGCGGTAGCGGCAAGACTATAGACCATGACTGCCTCGGCTGGGGTCTTTTGCGTTTCGGGCACGGTCTCAATGCTGTAGCCATCGGGAATATGTACGCTGATGTCATCGTGCTCAATGTAGGGATAATGAAAATAGATTGCATTAACCCGCTTGGAGGCCTCAAAAGCCCGCGCCTCGCTCGAACGGAAGACTGTTACCGGGGCCAGGACGCGCCGGCCGGTGGTGGCGCCGAAACCCGTCATATGAAGCGTTCCCTCGATACGCAGGGGAGAACTGTTGTCATCCCAGCCGCTCGTTTGGGAAACTTCGAACGAGGCGCCGGGCAGAAGCCACCCCTGGACCATATCTTTCATGTCTTTTTTCTTAGTTTTCCCGAGAGGTTGCCATCGGCGTCGAGACTAAGCTCGGCATGGCGCTCGCGCCGGGCATCGTTATAGTTTGGCGCTGTGGTAGTGATTAACTCGCCACCCTGCTTGTTCAACCGCAATCCCTTCACGCCCGTCTCATACCACGGCAGCAGACCGTAGGGATAATATTGAGCTGCAGGGTCGAGATAAACCTCCGCGTTGCCCAGCTTTGCCCACACCAAGTCGTCGTCGAGCTGCGAAGGGTCTTCCATTTCCGGCGTGAAGAGAGCGCTGTTGCGTGGGGCTACGTACACCGCCGTAGCATCGAAGCCGGCGGCGCGGGCCAAACCGATAAAGAGGAAATTGATTTGACGGCTGGTTCCGTAGCTGCGCTTGAGCACGTCTTCCACATTGTCGTTCTGTTTTAAGTTCTCCGCCTTCTGTTCTTTTTGTGTCTTTTCGGTGTCGTAGTCGGTATCACGGACCTTCTGCGCCCGGGTGTAAATCTTGTGGAGTTTTGTCTCAGCAGAATCGTTTGCAGAGATGATCTGGCCGACTTCGGCTTCAAGCGCGTTGCGGCGGTTGATGAAGTGCTCAAAGTCATCGTTCCATTTCTTGCCGATGCGCTTCCAGTAGTGGTCCACAGGCTCATTCTGCGGGTCTCCGGGTTCGCGGTAAAAGAACTCCAGACGGGCTTCGAGGACCTTCCGTGGAAACATGTATTGTTCTTCATCAATTCCGGGTAAATCATGCACTTCCATTACATACGAGCCGTCTGACTGCCGCTTAGGCTCAGTTTTTGCAGGAGTGTTGTAGCGCCAATAGAGTTGGTAGTCGATGTCGCGTCTATAAGGATGAAAAGTAAATTTTGCAAAACGAGTGAAGAGGTCCTTTTGCAACACCCAGACCGGTTCGACCAGGTAATCTCTGTTGTGTTGCTCGTGATACTTATACTCAATAATGCAGCCGGGCTGTACCTCGGGCAGGCTGAAGCTCTTTTCGAGTACTTTCAGCTCGTTGCCCTTGTATACCTCTTTTTCGTACACCTTGCCGTCAAAATTGACGATGCTGCCATCGGGGCGAATAGTGCGCGCACGAACATCGTGGATGTCGTTGTGCCCCTTGGCGAAAGGAATTCCGACATTCGCCCACTTTTTTCCTTCTTCGGTGAAGATCTTGATACGGACGTACTCGGAAATGGTGGCCTCGTTGGTGTCGACGTTGCTTTCCCGATACAAGATCATTGCGTGGGCCCCGGGGCTGGCCGGATTGTCGTTGAGTGCCAGGTCTTCCTTTGAAATCGGCTGCCAATCCTGGGCTCTGAGTGCGGGGACCAGGACCGTTAATGTCAGAACAAGCCCGATGCACGTTACTGCCACCATATTCAACACACGCTTCACGATAACCTCTCCTCTTTTTTATCTTTACGCCAACTTCCGCCACGCTCCCCTGACAGCGACCGCTGGCACAACATAAATACACAACATAAATATATGTCGTTTTCACCCAAAAGCTTTCGCAGGCCAAATGTGCCTTGGTAGGACCAAGCCCTGCCGCCATTGAACCTGTCACGTCCCACATCCTGATATGCGCGGAACACCTGGAACTGTGAATGAAAGCTAAAGATAACTCCGCTGGTTAGGACCGTCAATGGCCTTCTGGGAGGATTTTGTGCCTTATTTACGCCTAATAGGGAGAAAGGCGGCTTGCGCCGCCCTTCTCCCTGCTTGCCCTCTCCCTTTCTGCGCAAACAACTTCTCTTAAAAGCCGGGGCCGCTCATGTCGAATGTCCTACTGCTCCGCACGACCTCCCAAGTCCCTTGCAGATTCTGCTTGACGGTGATGCGGCACTCATCGCCGGTGGGGGTAATTTCCTGTATCTGGATCTTCTCCAGCCTGCCGGTCGCGATTTTGTAGGTATCCACGCCGGCGCAGCGGCCTTTGAAGAAGGGGGCCTGGATTTGCTGGCTGCCGGCATCCAGAACGATTCCGCTTGACTTCACCTGGGCCAAATCCTCGGTAAGAGCATCGGTGACAAAGCGGCCCGATGCCGGATCAAAGACGTAGTAGTCGTAGCGCGACCACTTGCCGCCGCCATCGCGCAGGACAGCGATATCCAGGTAGCCGTCGAAATTCACGTCTTTCATCTCAAAGAAGCTGCACAGGCTGTCGCTCCATATGCTGTTGATCTCAATGGTCTCGAGCAAAGAGCGTCCCTGTGAGATCTCGATTCTGCCCACATGGTGCAGGGTGGCTATCTCGGCCGAAACCGGGTCCTGGACCAGACGAATCTGATAGGCAGGCAGCTTAGGCCCTACCGCAACCTTGAAGCTGGCCGTGCCTTTTGAGCACCGGGATGCGTTGTTAGCGAAATCTTGGGACGTAATAATCTTGCCATTCTGCGCCTGGGCAACCGACCCCACGAACATTGCAACCGCAAGAACCAGAACCTGCCGCATTTTGAGCCTCCGCGCCTAGCCAATCCCGAGGCTTTCTGTTTCGCCTTCACCGCCGGCGAACATGGAGGAAGAGTGCAGTCAGGAAACCATTGACAACCAATTGATTTTAAAAGACTTAATTGGATGCTGACACGATAGAAGCGTGTCTGCCGTTCAACACTGTGGGAGAAGAGATACGGAACCAGAAACCTCCGCAAGCGGATTGGACACGCCTGCGGATGCGGGTTGAGGGCTGACCACTGTTACTTTTGTCCCTGAGGACTGACGGCTGCGGACTGGGGACTAGCGGCGGCCGCCTGTGTACTGCCCACTGCTCCTTCGCCCGCCGCGTTGCTAGCCGCGACGTCGAAGGTATACGTCTGCCCTGCCTGCAAGCCGTCAACTACGCCAAATATGGTGTGCCGGCCACCGAGGGTGAGCACGGCGCGCCCGGTGAGCGTAACCTTGCGGTCGCCGGGATGGGCAGTGATGGTATACGCGGTTATCGGACTGCCCCCATTGTCGTCCGGAGCTCCAAAATGAATGCTGGCCGCTACTTCTCCGCCAAACGCCTGCACACTGCTGGGCGCCGAAGGCGGATGGATGGCCTTGGCACTCGGCGTGACTGGGCGCGAGGGCAGCGAGGGCGAGCTGGTTCCGTTGGTGTTTGTAGCGGTTACGGTAAACGTGTACTCGGCGCCGTTGGTCAATCCGGGGACTTTAACAAATCCTTTGGACCACAGCTCGTCCGACGAGATGGTTGCTTTGTCGCCCTTGGACGAAGTTACCGTGTACGACTCCACCGGCGCTCCACCTTCGAGGATCGGCGGATTCCATGCCACGTAAGCAAAGCCACCTCCCGCAAATACCGCTACGCGGCTGGGAGGCTCGGGCGCGCTCGCGGCGGCGAAGCGCTGGTTCAAAATGTCTTTGTACTCGGCTTGCAGGCCGGCTTTCTCCACAATCGAGACCGGCGCCTGGCTGACCGCACCGATGATGTGGTTCGCTTTCACGGTCACGTTCTTTTCAGAAGAGTCCGGCGCTCCCTGTTGCCAGTAGTTGCTCTCCACGTCCAGCGGATCAAAGGTCTTCCCGTCGTTGCCGTCGTAGTAATTTCCGTGGCGGCCGCCCCAATTGTCGAAGTTAGTGTTGAGAATTACGTTGTGATCAATGGTGATATTGCAGGAGCCGTTATCGGTATAAATGCCGTGTCCGGAGCCAAACTGGTCACGAATGATGGTGGCGTAAATCTTCTCGCCCTCGCTCAGCTTAGGCCCGGTGAGGCCTTGGGTATAAATGCCGCCGCCATCGGCCAGCAGCAGCATGTGGTTGAAGATCAGGCTGTGTCCGAAGGCGTTCTTCTGCGAAAAATTCGCCTGCCCCGCCTGCTGGATCTTATCGGGCCAGCCACCCCAGCCAAATGAGACTGCCGTGTAAGGAACATGATCAATCTGCTGATGCTTGATGGTGGTGCGTGCCGCGTATCCCACGTCAATACCAACACCCCCGTGATATTCATCTGCAATCTCGTAAATATGGTTGTTGAGAATCTGGTTGTCGCCGGTGATTTCGCCGCCGGTGGCCAGGGGCAGGTCGACGTCTCCGAGTTCCAGTCCATTGCCCGAGATATCGGTAAATACGCAGCCCTGCACCAGATCAGACTGCGATCCATTGCCTAGTTCCAAGGCGTCATTCAGGAACTGTATGTTTTTGTCGTACAGAAAAGAAACGTTGCCGGGGATTTTCGTCCACGCGCCGTAGGGACACGCGCCATTCGGCGCCAGCTTGCACAAGCCCTGTGTGGCGTATCCGTCTTTTCCGGTAATCGTGACGTTGGCCTGGATTTCTGAGAAGCCCTCGCCGCTGCTGGGTTGCAGCCATGTTGCGTATGAGAACTGAAGGTGTGAGAAAACGATGTTGTGGATCGGACTGTCTTTCGTTCCGCGGGCAGAGATAAGTTTTTCCAGAATGGGAACTTCAACGTCTGCTTTGCTCAGGTCTTCACCCGGACGCGGCGCGTAATAAATGATGCCTTCTTTCCGGTCGAAGTACCACTGGCCTGGCGTACCCAGAAGAAGGTTGGCGGTGCGCCTTCCATTGGGCAGCATCACACGCTTGGTGGAGTTGTCCCAGCAGGGTTGGGCCATGGTAATGTTCGTGTCTTCGATGCCGGCCACGGGACAGCGTGGCTCTGTCCACGGTCCCAGGCCGAACGAACCCTCTGACCACAAGGCGTTGCCGCCCGTGTACACGAACTCGATGTCGCCGGGGTTTCGCCACTTGGCCATCGCCGCAGAACTTGCCGTATAGCCGGTCTTGGTCTCGGTGACACTCACCGGCAACGGGCCGCGTGCCCTTTGCGCACGTACTCCATTCACGTAGAACTGCCGCGTATTCTTGAGGCCCGCAGGCGCCGGGGCCGACCAGATGTTCTTGCCCGCATCCGATCGCTTCCAGCCCGTGACCTCGACTCCACCGCTGATTATCGGCCGCTCATCACCCGCGGCCGTGTAGATGACGTTGTGGCCGTTCATGCCGGAGTCAGCAGGGTCAAGCACTAATGGCTCGG
>QIAW01000161.1 GCA_003225655.1 Acidobacteriota bacterium | reverse complement strand
CCGGCTGCCCGGGAAGCGCGACGGACGCGGTGCTACCCGGCGCCAGCTTGCCGCCCGGCCCTATGCTATAAATCGACATACTTGATCCGTTATTGTTGGAAACGACCGCATAGGTCCCATCGGAGGTAATGCCTCCGCCAACCGGATTTTGGCCCGCATTGACCGCTGCCGGAGTAAGAGCAGTAAGCACGCCTGTCGCTGAACTAAGGCGGAATTGCGTGACATTATTACCCTTGCTGTTGACGGCATACACAAAATTTACGACGGGATCCACGAACAGTGCACTGGGCGAAAGCCCCGCCGCAAATGGCGAGGTCGTCACCTGCACAAGCCTTCCGTCAGCAGCCGGGCAGGTAGATGTCTGAATGCATGCTGAAAACACGCTGACATTGTTTGAGCCTGAATTGGCGACAAAGAGATTGTCGCCGTCGGCCGCAGGACAGACTGCTGTGCCCTGCGTTATGCCGGCACAACGAGAGAATGCTAGGGCCGAGGGGTTGGTACCGGCTGTTATGGGTGTTCCAAGCGGCGACAATGCGCCTGAAGATGGATCGTACGCGAAGCTTGCCACCGTGTTGCTGAACTGATTGGCGAGGTAAAGAAAATTGCCGGTGGGAGACGCGAGTACTGCTGACGGGCCAGTGCTGACGCCGGTCACCGGATCAGTTACAAGAAAGGGGCACTTCGTCAGAGAGAAATTTGCCGGGCAATCAGGACCAGATGCAGAAAGAGTATTTCCCGAGATGCTGAATACCGAAATGCCGCCGGGCGAACTAACACTTCCAGGCACACCCTGCTCGGCCACGTACAGAAATTTTCCTGCGGGATCGATTGCTAGTGCAACCGGATTTTCACCGTACGCTAGGCAGTTGGTGCTGCACCCGCTTGGTCCCTGAGAAAGGGTTGGAGTAGTGCCTGAAGGAGACCCCAGGCTCCCGTCTGAATTCACGTCATAAACGCTGATGTCATTATCGGTGCTGTTGACGACGAAAAGTGTTTTTCCATCCGGAGTCAGAGCAATTGCGGAAGGTTGCGCTCCCGTTGCTCGGGCACTGCCTACCTGGCTGACGCTACCGCTGCTCAAATTGATATTGAACGCCCGTACCTGCTGGTCGCCTTCGGTCGCGATCCAAACACCGGTGGCGCCACCGCTGCTCGACGTGCAGCTCAACATGGCCCCAATTGAGATCGCGGCTACCAGCAAACCCAAGGCGGACTTCATTCGCATTCGTACTCCCGACGAGAAGGTTTCAACGTTTCGAAGTTTTTAGGTTTCTGGGGTCCAGATTGAGCTGGGCGCAGACCTTCGCCCGCTGGAGATCCATTGAAACTTTGATTCTGAAAGGCTTACCCCAATTATGTATCAGGAATGGGCAACAAAGAGCAAACACACGTCGGGGCAGCTACGAATCTTGCCTGACCGCCGCTGGCGTTTGCAGGTTCCGGATCTCCCCTGCAGATGACTGCAGGGGAAGCCGGACCTCAACCAATAACCCACCCTCTGAAAGGTTTGATGCTTTGACCGAGCCGCCGTGCAGCCTGACCGCCTGATCGGTGATGGCCAACCCGAGCCCCACCCCGCCGGTGGCACGCACGCGAGCGTCATCGATGCGGTAGAAAGGGCGAAATATCTTCTCCAGAGAGTCTTGCGGAACCCCGGGTCCGTCTCTGCATGTATTTTGACCATACTGCCTTCAGGGGTATATCGGGTCGCGTTCCGCACCACATTTTCGATCGCGCTACGCAGGAGAGCAGGATCGCCCAGTACCGGAAGTTCGTCCATAACCTCGGCCTGGACCTGACAATTGCGCGCCTGAGCTTCAAAGTCCGCGTCCTGTGCAATCTCCTCAACAATCTCTTCGAGTTGTACTGGAACTTTCCGTGTCCCGGCCCCGCTCTCGAGTCGCGCAATCGTTGTGAGGCTGCCGATCAACTCGTTCATACGGTCGGATTCCAGACTGATGCGGTCAAGAACACTCTCCGCTTCCGGTCCGGTGCGCTGGCGAGCCAGTTCAAGTGCCACCGTCAGCCGGGCGAGCGGCGAGCGCAGCTCGTGTGAAATGTCTTTTAACAGGCGCGACTGCGCGCTGACTAATTTTTCGATCTGCTCTGCCATCAAGTCGAAGTCGCGCACCAGTTGCGACATTTCATCTTTGCCGTGCAAGGTGCTGCTGCCCGCGCGGGCTGAGAGATCGCCGCCAGCCAACTTTAAGGTGTGAGATAACGCGAAAGAATGTAGCAGACCAGACCTGACGACAGCACGGCGATCAGTATGCCCAGGCCGGGAACGCCGCCCGGGCGGAATAATGCGTTCTGGCCGGGCGGCAATTCTGTCACCAGCGTGTAGCGGTGACCGTCGTTTCCGGTCATCGATGTTTTCAGCATCTGGAAGTGGGGACTTATGCGCCCCCAGAAGGTATCGGCAGTCGGTCTTTCGCCTCGTGCTGTCTCCGAAAACCAGGGGCGCGGCGGGTGACCAATCAAGGGACCGCGTTCATCAAAGAGGACCGAATGAATGTGCTGCGTTTCACCCAGACCGCGGAGATAATCGCGGAGTTTCTCGGTGCTCCCGCTCTGATAGGCTTCTACGGCCTCGGCAAGAAATTTGGATTGGAGGGCCTCAACAGCCGAAACTTGTCGGGTAGGCCGCATTGCGAGCGTCACTAGTATGGCCAGCACGATGAACAATGCCGTTGCCACCCAGAACGACAGAAATATTTTGAGGAACAGACTTCTCATCAAATGCCGCTTTTGCTCTTGGCTCGCGCTAACGTAAATATATATCCGGC
>QIAW01000687.1 GCA_003225655.1 Acidobacteriota bacterium | reverse complement strand
CCTGCCAGTGACAGGTCGCACAAATTTGGCCAAGGCCTTTGGTTTGTTCTCCGTGTCTTCGTGCCTCCGTGGTGAGGGGAGTCCTCTTGGCTTTTCCTATAAAATGAAAACTGTGAACTCTACGAAAGATTATTGCAGGCGCAATGTCCGTGGGCCGGTCTTTGGTCTTAAAAGCCTAAGCCTTGAAAGCGTAGTCTGGCTCAGCTTAAGTATTCTCGCTTGCCGCCAGCCGTCTTTGGCCCAGTCTCAGTCGCAGCAGCCCCCTAGCGTACAAGCACCGGGAACAGCGCAAGCGCCGGGAACAGGCGAGCCTGCCGTCCAGCAGCCGCCTGATCAGCAATTGGTAGGACGCATCAGCGGAACCGTGGTTGATGGAACCGGGGCCGTTGTCGTCGGAGCCCGGGTGACACTTTCACGTGCAGATCAATCCCTGAACCAGGAGGTGCTATCCGGCGGCGATGGGCAATTCTCCTTTGCCAATGTCGTTCCCGGTGTCTTCCAGATCCGAATCGCGGCGCCGGGCTTCGTGACGCAAACATCCTCTGGAACCTTGCATTCTGGGGAGGTCTACATTGCGCCGCCAGCCGCGTTGGTTCCCGCCGTCCACACTGAGGTACAGGTCGGAGGCTCACAGGTCGAAGTGGCCCAACAGCAGATCGAAATCCAGGAAAAGCAGCGCGTGCTGGGCTTCGTTCCCAACTTCTACGTCAGCTATATCCCCGATGCGGCACCTCTGGACGCGAAACAAAAGTTCGAGCTTGCCTAGAAGACGACAATCGACCCCGTTAACTTCGCGCTGACTGGGGCCGTTGCCGGAGTTCAGCAGGCGGATGGCCGTCTGCGTGGATACGGGCAAGGTGCGCAAGGTTATGGCAAGCGCTTTGGTGCGTCCTATGCTGACAGCGTTACAGCCACGTTCATCGGGGGCGCGATCCTGCCATCGCTGTTGAAACAAGATCCGCGCTATTTCTACAAGGGACAGGGCAGTAAAGGATCGCGATTTCTGTATGCCATTTCGAGCGCCGTGATCGCGAAAGGCGACAATGGACGCTGGCAGCCAAATTACTCGGGCATCCTCGGGAACCTCGCCTCAGGCGGCATCTCAAATCTTTACTATCCAAAAACAGATCGCGGAGTAGCCTTGACCTTCGAAAACGCGCTGATCAGGACCGGCTCAAACGCCATAGCCAATCTGGTTCAGGAATTTCTCATCCGCAAGTTGACCCCGCATGTTCCCAATGCCGATCTGGCCCAATCCCAAAGTACGATCAGCAAGGAGTAGAAGTCTCCTTTAATCCGTCTTCGTTGCATGTGACTTGGTGGGGTTTCATAAAGGACGCTCTGGCCCTCATTTCCACGTCCCCTCTCAGGCACTCGAACCCTCTGATGCCACTCCCATTGCATGCGCGAAAGCGCGTGTGTCAGGGCACGGATTCAACCGTGCCGCAAAAGCGTCATCAATTTTGTGGCTTTAGACCTTTTTAAATCTTGCTGTATCTCGTTTTCTGCTCTGCTCCAGCGCCATAGGCGCGAAAATAGGTTAGCCCCGCGAAGCGGTGGGTGCGCTGCAAAAGAGAGCGCGAGCCCCAGAACCGGGGTCCCCGGCACGCGCGCTCTTTGCGTGTGTTGGGGTGGAGTGGGGGCGACACCAACCCAATGGAAATGTGGGATACAACGATCCTTAAAATGGTATAGCCACTGAGGACGCTGAGTGACGCGGAGGCTCTAGCGAGCATCTCCTGAAATCAGCGTTGATCTGCGTCCATCTGCGGCGAGTCCTTGCCTGCTAGTGCTTGTGCTGATGATGTTCCTTTTCCGGAGTGCTGCCCTTTTCCATCTTTTCGTGCTCTTCGGCTTCTTCTTTGAAGATTGCTGGGGCTCCCAGGCTGCCTTTTGCCGGCAGGTTGCGGATATAGTGCACGACCTTCCACATCTCGTCGTCATCCAGGATGCCTTTCCACGCAGGCATGCCGGAGGGAGCGATACCGTTTTCTACAATCCAGTGGAGCTGGCCATCGGTGTATTCCTGGATATCCTTATCGCTTAAATCGGGGACCGGCGGCGACATCTGGGCAGCGAAGGGCACTCCGGTGGCGTGGCCATCGAGACCGTGGCATATCTGGCAGTGGTGCTGGAAGTGTTCCCCACCTTCTTTGATGGCGTCGGGGCTGGAGGCGATGGGGTTCTTCTTCTCCTTATCGCCGATGGTGACCGTGCGTTTGACGCTCTTCATGATCGAAGATTCAACGTCTCCCGGTTGGCTGACTTTGCAGGCGGCCAGCAGCAGAATGCAAAATAGCATTAACAGAGTCAGAGATCGGTTCATTGTTTTTTCGCTCCACGCATAAAATGACGGTCTTCATTGTAAACAATCACGTTGCTTCCGGTAGCGCCACGGGTCGCTTGTTGGATTACAACTTTCCAGGCAAGGTTTTATTCCCATGGTTCCGGCATGAGGATTTGACCTTGCAGGCGGTGAATGCTACTGTCGCCAATTCCGCTAGTCAGCTCATGACAGCATGGAAGCCCAGACGATAAATCCCGAGACCGCGACCTCAGGAGACGATTCATCGCTCCCGGCGACGCTGCGCCACCGTTTGGAGTACGTGCCGGTTTGGGTTTTGGTTCATGTGCTCGCGGTGTTGCCCCGTCCGCTGGCGCGCCTGGCGGGCATGAGCATGGGCTGGGCGGTGTGGCTTCTCTTCGGACGTCTGCGGCGCGTGGGCATGCGCAACCAGCAGATTGCCTTTCCGGAAAAAAGCAGGCGCGCGCGCCGCAAGATCGTCCGGCGAATGTTCCTCCACCTGGGGCGCCAGCTTGCCGAGTTCTGTAAACTTCCCCAGTACACGCGAGAGAACGTCTCTGAGGTCATCATCTATGATGGCATCGAGAATTTTGAAGCAGCACAGGCGCGCGGCAAAGGTGTGCTTTTTCTCACTGCCCACCTGGGGGGCTGGGAGCTCTCTTCGTTCATGCATTCCATACACGGCCATGCCATGCACATTGTGGCCCGCGGACTCGATAACCCTTATGTGGACCGCCTGGTCAGGCGCTATCGAACCTTGCACGGCAACAGGATTTTTGACAAGGATGACTACGCCCGCGGCCTGCTCAAGGCCATCCGCGACGGAGAGACCGTAGGTATTCTCATGGATACCAACATGACCCCGCCGCAGGGAATTTTCGCCGATTTTTTCGGCGTCCCCGCCTGCACCGCCAGCGGCTTGGCGCGTGTGGCCTTGAGAACGCAGGCCGCCGTGCTTCCCGGCTTCGCCTTCTGGGACAGGCAGATCGGCAAGTACCGGCTGCACATGGCCCCCGCGCTATCTCTGGTTCGCAGTGGAGACGACGAAGCCGATGTGATCGCCAACACCCGGCTCTTCAACCAAACCATCGAGGCTTACGTGCGCAAATATCCCGACCAGTGGCTGTGGGTGCATCGCCGCTGGAAGACGCGCCCTGCAGGAGAGCCTCCGCTATACTGAGTCGCACATGTCAATGCTGGTGGAAGAACTCGCAAATGCCATTCAAGCCCGCCTGATAGGCGCGGGTAAAACGGAGATCAACGGCGTAGCCAGCCTGGAATCGGCGGGCCCCGCGGAGCTCGTTTTTGTAGAAGACACCGCTCGCCTGCAGCAGGCGCTGGGCGGCCGTGCCGGCGCCGTCATTGCTCCGGAATTCTGGGCTCCAGAATTAGGGACGTCAGAATTAGCGACGCCA